>NZ_JBLUOI010000042.1:0-46778 GCF_048059995.1 Metabacillus sp. YM-086
CCGGTAGTTCAGTTGGTTAGAATGCCTGCCTGTCACGCAGGAGGTCGCGGGTTCGAGTCCCGTCCGGACCGCCATATATTGATTGCTTGCGAAACGATGATGTTTCGTTTTTTTTATGTTTACTCATAATATTTATGTTCATAGATAAGAATTTAATTAATACCACCATTAAGCCTTATATGGTACGATAGAATAGATAAAACTTGGTTAAACTAAGTTTAACGCTTACACGCTAACAGTGAATCCTTAGGAAACAATTCCTAAGGTTTTTTCGTAATATTAGCGAATAACTAAAAAAGATGGAGCATGAAATGGATGAATTTGATTTTATTCTTAAAGTAAAACCAAATCGTACTTTTCAAAAGAATGTAAAAGTAGCAATTGGGGACGATGCAGCTGTTTACGAACCGAGTCTAAATCGCAACCAAGTTGTTTGTGTAGATACTATGGTAGAAGGAGTTCACTTTCTTAAACATTTATCTACTCCTTTTGAAATAGGCTATAAAGCATTGGCAGTTAATATTAGTGATATTGCTGCTATGGCAGGTATCCCTCTTTATTATCTAGTTTCTATTACTGTTCCACCTAGATGGAAAGAAGAGGAGCTAGTAGAGATTTATAAAGGCATGGACGAGCTTGCAAAGGAATATAAAATGGATTTATTAGGTGGAGATACAGTTTCTACATCTGACAAACTTGTTATTACGGTTACGGTTATAGGAGAAGTTGAACAAAAAACACAGACTCTTAGAAGCAAGGCTTGTGATGATGATATTGTTTTTGTAACAGGTAGTATTGGCGATTCATCTGCAGGTTTAGCTATTTTATTAGATCACGTACAATTACATAATCAACAATCGAAAGAATACCTTATAACCCGTCACAAAAAGCCTACACCTCGTGTAAATGCAGGTAGACTTATAGGTGCATTAGATCGCGCTTCATTAAATGATGTTAGTGATGGGCTTGCTAGTGAATTGAATGAAATTTGTGAAGCAAGTGATGTTGGTATAACAGTCTTTAAAGATCAGCTTCCTATCAGTGATGAGCTTTTGTCATTGAGTTCAGCAAATGATATTTACAAATGGATTCTTTATGGTGGTGAAGATTTTGAATTAGTCGGAACCACCTCACGGAACTCATGGGAAAAGTTAAAGCAAGCTTGTAATGAAATGGATGTAAAAATAACACAAATTGGAATAGTAAATCAAAAGCATTCTGGCGTTATACTACAGACTGTTAATCACGAATTAGTCAGAATTGAAAAATCAGGGTATAACCACTTCAGAAATAAGTAAGGTGAGTAGAGTGGAAAAATATGAGTTTATAACAAAAAGTACTGAAGATACAACTATGATTGCCATTAATCTTTCAAAAAAACTAGAGTCGAATGCTGTTATTACTTTAGAGGGAGATTTAGGTGCAGGTAAGACTACTTTTACTAAGGGCTTGGCAAAGGGACTGGGGATTAAACGTAATGTTAACAGCCCTACATTCACTATTATTAAGGAATATCATGATGGGAGACTGCCATTATATCACATGGATGTTTATCGAGTAGAAGATTCTGATGAGGACCTAGGTTTCGATGAATATTTTCATGCCAATGGAGTTACTGTTGTAGAATGGGCTCATCTGATAGAAGAACAGTTACCAAGTGAACGGTTAGATATAAAAATTCTTTATGTAGATGATACAACAAGAACAATTATCATGAGTCCTAAGGGATCTTATTATGTTGGACTGTGTAAGGAGTTAAATGATGAAAGCATTAGCCATTGATACAACCAATAATGTGTTGGGAATTGCAATTGTTGAAGAAGATAAAGTCATTGGAGAATATATCACAAATTTAAAGAAAAATCATTCTGTACGAGCAATGCCAGCTGTTGAAAGACTTTTAAGTGATTGTGATATAACACCAAAACAGCTAGATAAAATTATTGTAGCAACTGGTCCTGGATCTTATACAGGTGTTCGAATTGGTGTTTCAATTGCTAAAACAATGGCATGGGCCCTTCAACTTCCCATTGTAGGTGTTTCAAGCTTGGAAATATTAGCGGCAAATGGACGTTTCTTTAATGGATTGATATCTCCACTATTTGACGCTAGAAGAGGGCAAGTATACACAGGCTTATATCAATATGATAATCAGAATTTAGTTACTGTGGAAAATGATCAAAATTTATTGTTAACAGATTGGTTAGAGATGTTAAAGTCTAAAAATGAGCGTATTCTATTTCTCGGTAATGATCTCCCTATTCATGAGGAAACAATTACACATATACTTGGTGGATTGGCAGAATTTGCACAAGTAGCTCTACATAATCCGAGACCAAGTGAGTTAGCACTTATAGGGCTTAGAAAGAATGCTGAAGATGTTCATAGTCTTGTACCAAATTACATAAGACTAGCTGAAGCTGAAGCGAAATGGCTAGAACAGCAAAAATAAGATGGTGGCTATTGTGGATAACGAGTTAACAATAAGAAAAATGGTAAGAGAAGATATTGAAGACGTATATCATATAGAGTGTCAGTCCTTCTCAGCACCATGGACGAAGGAATCGCTATATTATGAGCTTGAGCAAAATTTATTTGCCAAATATCTAGTAGTTGAACTGGATGGTAAAGTGGTCGGCTATTGTGGATTATGGGTAATCATGGATGATGCCCAAATAACCAATATAGCAGTTCACCCTGAATACAGAGGGAAAAAAATAGGTGAAGCTCTTTTAAGATTTACTATTCAATTAAGTAGAGAAATGAGTGCAAAAAGATTATCTTTAGAGGTTAGAGTGTCCAATCACATCGCACAGTCCCTATACAAAAAGGTGGGATTTTCACCTGGTGGTATAAGGAAGCGTTATTATACAGATAATCAAGAAGATGCTTTAGTAATGTGGGTGAATTTAATATGATTGAAAAAGATCAATATATACTAGGAATAGAGACAAGCTGTGATGAAACAGCTGCTGCGATTATAAAAAACGGCCGTGAAATTGTCGCAAATGTTGTTGCATCACAAATTGAAAGTCACAAACGGTTTGGTGGGGTAGTTCCAGAGATCGCTTCCCGACATCATGTTGAGCAATTAACAATTGTTTTTGAGGAAGCAATGAAACAAGCAGATCTTACTTTTGAGGATCTATCAGCAATTGCAGTTACTGAAGGACCTGGACTAGTTGGAGCGCTATTAACAGGCATTAATGCAGCAAAAGCCTTAGCCTTTGCACATGGTATTCCACTAATAGGAGTCCATCATATTGCGGGCCATATTTATGCTAATCGACTTATTCATGAGTTGGAATTTCCTTTACTTGCGCTGGTGGTTTCAGGTGGACATACGGAGTTAGTATATATGAGGGAGCATGGAGATTTTGAGGTAATTGGTGAAACTCTCGATGATGCTGCCGGAGAGGCTTATGACAAGGTTGCACGAACTCTTGGCCTTCCATACCCGGGTGGTCCTCATATTGATAAATTAGCTCATGAAGGTCAAGCCTCTATCGATTTACCAAGGGCTTGGCTAAGTGAAGGTTCCTTTGATTTTAGCTTTAGTGGACTTAAGTCAGCTGTTATTAACACACTCCACAATGCAAAACAAAAGGGGATTGAACTTGACCCTAAAGATGTTGCAGCAAGCTTTCAGGCAAGTGTTATCGACGTTTTAGTCACAAAGACTTCACAAGCTGTGGATAAATATCATGTTAAACAGTTGTTATTAGCAGGCGGTGTTGCAGCTAATAAAGGTTTAAGAACAGCATTAGAAAAAGAGTTTTCTTCAAGGGAAGGATTAACATTAACAATCCCACCATTATCATTATGCACAGATAACGCTGCCATGATTGCTGCTGCTGGAAGCATTTTATATGAAAAGGGAGTAAGAAGTGATTTAGCATTAAATGCAAATCCTGGTTTAGAATTAACATCTTATCAACAAAAGTGAATAAATAATAAAGTAAAACAGGATCTGAGGGTCCTGTTTTTTCTATTTCTTTTGACAAAAGGTGAGTGCATTCACAGAAAATCTCCTAATTTCTAAAAAAATAGGATTATTCACATAGTTATCCACAGAATGTACACGATTTTTGTAGAAATGTGTAAAACTATTTAAAATGCTGTCAAATCAATGTTTTTTAGAGTGTGTATAACTTGAGGAAATTAAAGCAAATATGTGGACAATGTGTATAAGTCTGTTGATATGTTGGAAATAAAGGATTTGTAGTGTGGATAAAAAGTGTGGATGTGAATAAATAATAGTTATTCACATGAACTTAAGAGAAGATTGTCGAATACGTTTTTGAATCTTACTTTTCTGAATGAATCAATAAAAAAACAGCGAGGAAAACCCGCTGTTTAATAAATATTCCGTTGATTACTTAATAATTAATGTAATTGTTCCCATTCTGCCATTAGACCTTCTAGTTTAGAATGGATTTGTTCATTTTCTTCGTTAATTTTTTGTACTTTTTCATGATCTTGATAAACATCTGGATCACAAAGCAGGGCTTCATTTCCTTCAACTTTTTCTTCAAGTTCGCTTATTTCATTTTCAATTTCTTCTATTCTTCTTTGCTTTTGTCTTTCAAGTTTTTTTAATTCTTTTTCTTGTTGATAACTTAGTTTCCCCTCAGGTTCTTGTCCTGATTTTTTTTGGATGGGAGAGTCATTTCCTTCCTGCTCTAACCGTTCATGTTCAAGTTGTTCTTCCTTTTTTGTAAGATAATAATCATAATCTCCTAAGTACTCAGTAAGATGAGTGCTAGAAAGCTCATAAACTTTTGTGGCAATTCTATTAATAAAGTATCTGTCATGAGAAACAAAAAGGATTGTACCAGGAAAATCGATTAAAGCATTTTCTAAGATTTGCTTACTATCTAAATCAAGATGGTTGGTTGGCTCATCAAGAATTAGGAAGTTGGCTTTTTGTAGCATCAGCTTAGAGAGTGCGACTCTTGCTTTCTCTCCTCCGCTTAGTGCAGATACAGGCTTTAATACATCGTCACCAGAGAATAAAAAGTTTCCAAGAATTGTTCGAATTTCCTTTTCGGTCATTTGTGGATATTCATCCCACAGCTCGTCTAAAACTCGTTTATTTGATGTAAGATCGGCTTGTTGCTGATCATAGTAACCAATTTGTACATGTGAGCCAAGAGAAAAGGTACCAGTCAACGAATCTAATTTTTGAATAATTGATTTTAGTAAAGTTGATTTCCCAATTCCATTTGGTCCGACTAAGGCAATGCTATCACCGCGGGATATAGAAAAGGAGATGTTAGAGATAACAGGATGAACATTGTCATAGGAAACAGAAATATGATCAGCTTTTAACACATCGTTACCGCTTTGTCGGTCAATATCAAACTGAAAGCTTGCTGATTTTTCATCACCTAGAGGCTTGTTCATTAACTCCATCTTCTCTAGCTTTTTCCTTCTGCTTTGGGCCAGCTTTGTAGTTGAAGCACGAGCTAAGTTGCGTTGAATAAAGTCTTTTAGTTTTGCTACCTCTTCCTGTTGCTTTTCAAAGCTTTTTAGCTCCTTTTCATATGAGTCAGCTTTTTGCTTTAGATATTGGCTGTAGTTTCCAATAAATCTTGTGCTTGTATGGCGGCTGATTTCATATACTTGTGTAACAATCTTATCTAGGAAATATCGGTCATGGGAAACAATTAGTATTGCTCCAGGGTAGTTTTGTAAATATTGTTCTAACCAGGTTAATGTTTCAATATCAAGATGGTTCGTTGGCTCGTCCAATATTAAGAGATCAGGCTTAGTAAGTAATAGCTTACCTAAAGCAAGTCTTGTTTTTTGGCCACCACTTAAAGAAGCAATTTTTGTTGTCGGATCAAAATGATGAAATCCAAGGCCATGTAGAACAGAACGTATATCAGCTTCATATTGATATCCGCCTTCTTCCTTAAATCTAACTTGAAGGGTATCATATTCTTTTAAAAGCTGTTCAAACTTTTGTGATTCAGTGGCCGGATCAACTGTTGCCATTTTCTGTTCAAGATTTCGCATTTCTTGTTCCATTGATTTGAGACCTTTAAACACTAAATTCATTTCTTCCCAAATCGATAATTGAGATTCAAGCCCGGTGTCTTGAGCTAAATATCCAACCGAAACATCTTTAGGCTTAATAATTTCACCAGAATCATGGGACATGGCTCCGGAAATAATTTTTAAAAGTGTTGATTTCCCTGCTCCATTACGACCAACAATCGCAACTTTATCTCTCGTTTGTACTTCCAACTTAATATTCGATAAAATAGGGTCAGCACCAAAGTATTTACTAAGTTGATTTATTTGTAACAATATCATTGTTTTCACCTCTACTAATGCTTTAAGTGTAGCTTAGTTTTGGGGTGCCTGTCACCACCCGAATTTTGTCGACGGAAAAGAAAAGTGCTCTCGATTCAAGTGTGTCATATACTCTTAGATGTTAAACGGGTGATTCTTGCTTTTTGTATCCATATAATTGTCACAATAACAAAACAGACAGAAGCTAAAAAATAGTGTATAGTCTAATATAAGGAGATTTGTATATGTCAGATTTTACTCATTTTAATGAACAAGGCCGAGCAAAGATGGTTGATATTTCGGCTAAAGAAGAGACTGTTAGAACAGCTCAAGCTAAGACAAGTATTCAAGTAACAAAAGAGGTTTATGAAAAAATGATCAACCATGAAATAGGAAAAGGTGATGTATTATCGGTTGCACAAGTAGCTGGAGTTATGGCAGCTAAGCAAACATCACAGGTTATTCCTATGTGTCATCCAATTTCAATAAAAGGTGTAAACATTGAGTTTGAATGGGATGCTCGTGATACGAATCATTATACTCTATTGATCTCAGTTACTGTGAAAACAAAGGGAAGTACAGGTGTTGAAATGGAAGCGTTAACCTCTGCTAGCATAACAGCACTAACTGTTTATGATATGTGCAAAGCAGTGGATAAAGGAATGATTATAGGCCCAACCTATTTAGTAGAGAAAACAGGTGGTAAAAGCGGCGATTTCCTAAGAAACGAAATATGACATGGATTTTACTAGTATCTCCAAAATCCTATAAGCATTGTCATATGTGTTTGTGTGAATGTGAGGGATAAGATTGAATATAGACCAAACGAAAATACCGCAGGCAACTGCTAAGAGATTGCCTTTATATTATCGGTTTTTAAAAAATTTACACTCGTCAGGAAAGCAACGAGTCTCATCCGCCGAGTTAAGTGATGCAGTAAAGGTAGATTCAGCTACAATCCGAAGGGATTTTTCATATTTTGGAGCTCTTGGAAAAAAAGGATATGGATATAATGTAAATTATTTGTTATCCTTTTTTAGAAAAACATTAGATCAAGATGAGATAACGAAAGTATGTTTAATTGGAGTAGGGAATTTAGGAACGGCATTTTTACATTATAATTTCACTAAAAATAACAATACAGTTATTTCTCTAGCTTTTGATGTAGACGAAGATAAGGTAGGTACAGAAATTGGTGGGGTACCGGTTTTCCATTTAGATGAGATGGAGCATCATCTTCCTGATGATGTTACAGTTGCGATTTTAACTGTACCAGCACCAGTAGCACAATCTATCACAGACCGTCTCATTACAAAGGGTATTAAAGGAATATTAAACTTTACACCAGCACGGTTAAACGTGCCGGATGAAATAAGAATTCACCACATAGATTTAGCAGTGGAGCTACAGTCACTAGTTTATTTCTTAAAACATTATCCTCATGAGGAGAAATAACTAATAACCATTATAGAAAAGGAGGTGGATTCGATGCCAACAGTAGGAATCGGAAGCCTTTTACTTATCGTATTCGTAGCATTACTTATTTTTGGACCAAAAAAGCTACCTGAACTTGGAAAAGCAGCAGGTAATACACTTCGTGAATTTAAAAATGCAACAAAGGGCTTAGCAGACGATGATGATGAGCAAGACAGCAAAAAAGAGAAAAAGGAAGAAGTCAAGTAAGATAGGATGAACCGATATGAAACATGATGAAATGTCGGTCATGGAACATATAACCGAACTAAGAAAACGACTCGTTATTGTTGTCGTTTTCTTTTTCGTAGCGGTTATTGCCGGATTTCTCCTCTCCAGACCGATCATTATTTATTTGCAGCAAACTGATGAAGCAAAATCACTAACATTAAATGCTTTTAATTTAACAGATCCATTAATGGTTTATATGAAGTTCGCTTTCATAATAGCATTTGTTATTACTTCACCGATTATTTTGTATCAGCTCTGGTCGTTTGTTAGTCCAGGATTATATGAAAAAGAAAGAAAAGTGACATTAAGCTATATTCCTATTTCACTTTTGTTATTCTTTCTCGGGATTTCCTTTTCTTACTTTATCCTATTTCCGTTTGTGATCGACTTCATGGAAAGAATATCAACTGACTTGGATATTAATCAAGTCATCGGA
Organism: Metabacillus sp. YM-086; assembly: GCF_048059995.1. Classification (NCBI taxonomy): domain Bacteria; kingdom Bacillati; phylum Bacillota; class Bacilli; order Caryophanales; family Bacillaceae; genus Metabacillus; species Metabacillus sp. YM-086. Next base: position 8,441 of record NZ_JBLUOI010000042.1, read on the forward strand.
GTGAATGAGTATTTCTCGTTCTTATTACAGCTTACGGTGCCATTTGGTATCCTGTTTCAATTACCGGTTGTGATTATGTTTCTAACTAGATTAGGCATTGTCACTCCTATGTTTTTATCAAAGGTTAGAAAATACGCATACTTTGTGTTGTTAGTTATTGCAGCTTTAATCACACCACCTGAACTAGCGTCACATTTGATGGTTTCCATACCGCTGTTTATTTTATATGAAATTAGCATCTGGATTTCGCGTATTTCCTATCGAAAAGCACAGAAGATGCGTTTTGAAGAAGAGAACATAAAAAAATGAGACTCGTGAAAAGTCTCATTTTTTTATGTTCATTTTTTTAATTTTTCTTGATAAAGTAAACATCCGAATCGCAACACCAATATCGAAGGTTGCGATTAGCATTAATAAAATAGTTGGAAAGGTAAATATTCCGTCCTGGGCACTGTTTATTGCTAGATAAGTAAATAGCAACCCCATAATCAAATAAAAAATGGCCATGGAAATAGGGTTTGTTCTCATGATAAAAAGCCTCCAATAATTACTTGCATTTGTTCCATTTGCTTCATCATTCTTTCTATATCTTCCTGGAATACAGTCTGGATAATAACGACCATTGTATTCATAGCGACATGAGCAAAGATTGGGACGAGTATTCGTTTTGTTTTAACATAAAGAAACGCGAACGTGAATCCCATTGAACCGTACAATAGAACATGCTGTGGTTCACCATGTAATAGTGAAAAAATAAGTGAACTAATAACAGCAGCAATAAAGAAGTTTGTCTTAGTATAAAGTACCCCAAAAAGAATTTTTCGAAAAATAATTTCTTCTAGTATAGGACCTAAAATTGAGGTCACAATGATAACCAGAGGTGAAACCTTAATAACATTAACAATCATTTGAGTGTTCTCTGACCCAGCTTCGACCCCAAATACATTTACTTCTATGTTTGCTGCAACACTTTGTACAAATAAAGCTAAAAAGAAACCTGCAACAGCCCACCCGATTGAAGCCCCAACAGAAGATGGTTCCCCTCGGAAGCGGCTTTCTGAATGACGGTCGTGTCTTAAAAGAAAGAGAATAATGAAGAAAGCCAATGAAAAGCTGAGGATTGTCCAATATGCAAACCTCTCAACTGTGGTTTCTCCTATATTTAATAGGTCTAATAACCTTATTCCTAGAAACGATGATAGCTGTAGTAGCATATATGTTAATAAAATAAACCAATAATGCCTTTTCATATTAGCCTCCTTGTAAACCATCGGTGATATAACAACGAATAATTATACCAAACTTTATTGTAACATACCCATATTCCATCCTATGTATGATATCTCTTTTCATGAGATAAAATGATTAAGGTTCAAAATGATACCGTTTTCTATTAGGAATTTGCCGAGTCGAAAAATAATAGAAAAAGTTCTCAAAAAAATTAAGCTTCATACTTGAAATTAAAAAGGAACTTATATAATATATTAATTGTGTTAGCACTCAAGATTAGCGAGTGCTAATAAAAAGGAAAAATTAATCAATTATTTATGAAATTGAGGAGGTTGTTTCACTTGTTAAAGCCATTAGGTGATCGCGTTATTATCGAGTTAGTTGAATCAGAAGAAAAAACTGCTAGTGGTATCGTCCTTCCTGATAGTGCGAAAGAGAAGCCACAAGAAGGTAAGGTAGTTGCTGTTGGTACAGGTCGTGTACTAGATAGCGGAGAAAAAGTGGCGCTTGAAGTAGCAGAAGGCGATCGTATTATCTTCTCAAAATATGCTGGTACTGAAGTGAAATATGAAGGTACTGAATACTTAATTTTACGTGAAAACGACATTTTAGCTGTTATCGGTTAATAGAACAGCCCTATATCATAGAACATTTTATAATCTTGAGGAGGTTATGTAAAAATGGCAAAAGATATTAAATTTAGCGAAGAAGCTCGCCGTTCAATGCTTCGTGGTGTTGACGCTTTAGCAGATGCTGTAAAAGTTACATTAGGACCTAAAGGACGTAACGTAGTATTAGAAAAGAAATACGGTTCACCTTTAATCACAAACGATGGTGTAACAATTGCTAAAGAAATCGAATTAGAAGATGCATTCGAAAATATGGGTGCAAAATTAGTAGCTGAAGTTGCTAGCAAAACAAATGATGTTGCTGGTGACGGTACAACTACTGCAACTGTTTTAGCTCAAGCAATGATCCGTGAAGGATTAAAGAACGTAACTGCTGGTGCTAACCCAATGGTAGTTCGTAAAGGTATTGAAAAAGCTGTAGCTGTTGCATTAGAAGAGCTTCAAGCGATTTCTAAACCAATCGAAGGTAAAGAATCTATTGCACAAGTTGCTGCGATTTCTGCTGCTGATGATGAAGTAGGTCAATTAATCGCTGAAGCAATGGAGCGCGTTGGTAACGACGGTGTTATCACAATTGAAGAGTCTAAAGGTTTCTCTACTGAATTAGAAGTAGTTGAAGGTATGCAATTCGATCGTGGATATGCATCTCCATACATGGTAACTGATTCTGACAAAATGGAAGCAGTTCTTGAAAATCCATATGTATTAATTACTGACAAAAAAATTACAAACATTCAAGAAATCCTACCAGTATTAGAGCAAGTGGTACAACAAGGTAAACCACTATTACTAATCGCTGAGGATGTTGAAGGTGAAGCATTAGCAACTTTAGTTGTGAACAAGCTTCGTGGAACATTCAATGCTGTAGCTGTTAAAGCTCCAGGATTCGGTGATCGTCGTAAAGCAATGCTAGAAGACATTGCGATCTTAACTGGCGGTGAAGTGATCACTGAAGAACTAGGCTTAGATCTTAAATCAGCTAACATCGATCAATTAGGACGCGCTTCTAAAATCGTTGTAACAAAAGAAAACACAACAATCGTAGAAGGTGCTGGCCAAGCTGATCAAATCGCTGGTCGCGTAAGTCAAATCCGTTCTCAATTAGAAGAAACAACTTCTGAGTTCGATAAAGAAAAATTACAAGAGCGTCTTGCTAAATTAGCTGGCGGTGTAGCAGTTATCAAAGTTGGTGCTGCAACTGAAACTGAATTAAAAGAGCGTAAACTACGTATCGAGGATGCTCTTAACTCTACTCGCGCTGCAGTAGAAGAAGGTATCGTTTCTGGTGGTGGTACTGCTCTAGTGAACGTATACAATAAAGTTGCTGCTATTCAAGAAGAAGGTGACACTCAAACAGGTGTTAACATCATCCTTCGTTCTCTTGAAGAGCCAGTACGTCAAATCGCTCACAACGCTGGTCTTGAAGGATCTGTTATCGTTGAGCGCTTGAAAAACGAACAAGTTGGCATCGGCTTCAACGCAGCTAACGGCACATGGGTAAACATGTTCGAAGCTGGTATCGTTGACCCAACTAAAGTGACTCGTTCTGCACTTCAAAACGCAGCATCTGTAGCAGCTATGTTCTTAACAACTGAAGCTGTTATCGCTGACAAACCTGAAGAAGGCGGCGGCATGCCTGATATGAGCGGCATGGGCGGCATGGGTGGAATGGGCGGCATGATGTAAGGCTTCCTTAGCCAAACATCGACTTCCATTCTGTGAAGTAGTCATGTGAAAAATCTATATCAATAGCAATAACCACTTCCTATAAAAATTAGGGAGTGGTTTTTTGTGTTATTAAAGTTTGCGTATCAAGATTGTTGGATGACAGACGTTTCAAGAACACAACAAAAACGAATATCAAAAATTTCGAAATACTTTTAGGGGAATTTATAATTACGACATTGAGAACCAAGTGGTTAACGTTGGGGACATAACATATATGTTTTAGTGGATCTCTAATTACAACAAGTAATATATACCACGATTGATGATTTTTAATAAGATCAGTTTTCCCTAAATGGAACAGAATATGGAGTAACTCTTGAATTAGTTGTAGATTACTACTGTGCAGCAAAGGTTCTCATTAGCAACCAACATTTTGAGGTAATAATTAAAAGGAGAGCATCTCTTTTATCATGGGATGCTCTTTTTTAATGGAATAAGGACATTTCTTATTTTTATTTGTTAAAATATGGTTTTAATGTTAAAATGACCTTAGTCATAAAATGACCAAGGTCATTTTATGAAGGAGGATGAAATCTATGTTACGAGAAGAAAGAAAAAATGAATTAAAAAAACAAATATTTTTTAAGTCAATCGAACTTTTTAAGGAGTATGGGTATGACAATGTTACTGTAGAAAAGATTGCATCATCCTGTGGAATTGCTAAGGGTACATTCTTTAATTATTTTCCAAAGAAGGAACATGTACTACTATATTTAGGGAATTCACAAAATGATTATCTTCAAGAGATCACACAAAAATATAAGAATGTAAAAATTAAACAACAACTTCTACTCATCTTTAAGGAGCTTTTGTCCGTTTACTTGGAAAATTCAGATCTCCTTAAACTCGCATTGTCAGAAACCATTCGATCTGCTCTAAAGGATGAATCAAGGAATATAAACTTATTTAAAGAAACCATGACTATTTTAATAGAAGAAGCAAAAACAAATAAAACAATAAATACCCGTTTTGATTCAAAAATGATTGCCTCTGTTCTTGTAGGAATCTATTTTAACACCCTAATTAGTTGGTCTGTAAGTCAAGATGAGAGTGTGAATATTGTCTCTATTTTTGAAGGGCAATATGAAGTGATTTGGGAAGGGATTGAACAAGATCTAAATTAAGAGTGGAGGTAAAGAGATGCAACTATTCATTTACTTGTCGATCATAATTTTAGGTTTAGTAAGTGTGTTACATTTTTATTGGCTATTTGGTGGAAAATGGGGGCTCCGAGTCTCGTTACCTGAAAAAGTAGAGGGCGGAGCTGTATTTACTCCAAGGTGGATTGAAACTTTAATTGTTGCAATAGGATTAATAGGTATGGCTTTTATATTATTAGCTCAAAATAATTTAATTCCCTTTTTCACACCGAATGCCTTTACGAAATGGTCATGTATCATAATTACCTTCATTTTTTTACTAAGAGCAATTGGAGACTTCAAATATCTGGGGTTTTCCAAGAGGATCAAAAATACTAATTTCTCTAGGTGTGATACGAAGTTTTACTCTCCTCTGTGCTTATTTTTAGGATTAATATTTATGACTTCATGGTTATTTTAGGACTCTGTTTCTTTAAGTAGTGAAACATTGTATAAAGCTAAGTTTGAATAGTAATAGACCCACCACGTTTAGGGAATGAGGAGATAGTATGAAAAAAAGAATCCTTATCATCGGGGCTGGGATTAGTGGATTAGCAAGTGCCCTTATGCTTGAAAAGATTGGTTATAAACCAGTAATCTTTGAAAAGTCGGATTGCTCTCGAAATGATGGCGGTGGTTTAACCCTTTGGTCCAATGCAACAGATGCACTTCATTCGATGGGTCTATTAGAAGAAATTTATCAAAACAGCAAAGTCATAAGTGAATCAACCCTTAAAACATCGTCAGGACAAACACTAGCCACTATACCACTGAGAGAGTTAGCAACTAAATATGGTACACACACAGTAGGTATTTTAAGAGCCAACCTTCATCACATACTAGCTAGTAATTTAAAACAGACAGAAATAAAAAAAGGCTATAGACTAGTAGACCTAAAAGAAACTAATGAAGAAGTAATCGCACGTTTTGAAAATGGTCATGAACAAGCAGGGGATCTATTATTAGGAGCAGATGGAATATATTCAGCGGTAAGAAATAAGATATTTCCTAATAATTCCTTACGTTTTAGTGGATATGAAGCTTGGAGAGGTATCTCTACTTATACAGATCAATATACGAAATCTGGTCTTGCGTTTGAAGCATGGGGTAATGGGATGCGATTTGGTTTTATTCCTATGTCAGATTCACTAGTTTATTGGTTTGCGACAAGGAATACCTCGGAGAATCTGAGTGAAGGTCAGATATCTAAAGAACAATTGATCCATACGTTTAGAGAATTTGTCGAACCTGTTCCGACCGTTATTAAAGTTACAAAAGAGAAAGACATCACTAGAAATGTGATCTATGATCTAAAGCCATTACAGAATTGGTCAAAAGGTAGAGTATTGCTAATTGGCGATGCAGCGCACCCTACAACACCTAATCTAGGACAGGGTGCGTGTATGGCTTTGGAGGATGCCGTAATTCTTGCGCAAACTCTAGAAAAAGGAAACTCAATTTCACACACTGTCAAGACCTTTGAAGACATGCGTATGGATAGAGCTAAGTTCATTGTAAATAGCTCTTGGGTATTGGGGAAGATTGCACAAATTGAAAATAAGTTATTTTGTGATGTTAGGAATAGGCTAGTAAAAATAGCTCCTTCAATACAAAGAAGCAGTAATTTTAATAGAATTATTGGCCATAAAATTTGATAAATGGTGAAGTAAGTAGTTTGCATGTGATAGGAAAGGCGTTACATTGTATAGTATAACCCGGTAATAACCACTTTGTGGAAATATTGTATAAAACACGGCAGATCAAGTACCATTTAGCAGCTTTATTAGCTAACAAAATGCTAACATTCGGTTTATAAAAGAGGCTTCTCAATTAGTTGATTGAACTTATTGAGAAGCCTCTTTCTTTAGTAAACGGACCAGTTGGGGCAAGACTTGTTATATTATGAGTGCTTGAAGTGAATCTGTGTAATGCTCTTGAATATGCTAAAATATGATTAAGCTTGAATTGAAAGGGATGATTTAATGACCATTCCGGATAAAAAAGAGAAGTATTCGTATGCCGATTATCTAACATGGGACGAAGGTGGAAGATTCGAATTAATTGATGGGGAAGTTTTTAATATGTCTCCTGCTCCATCACGCAGGCATCAACAGGTTCTCCGAGAGCTATCTACAGCTTTTTCGATTTTCTTGCGAGAAGAAGAATGTGAAGTTTTTTTTGCGCCATTTGATGTACGGCTATTAGTGGAAAATAAACAAGATGATGATATAAATAATGTTGTTCAACCCGATTTATCGATTGTGTGTGACCAGAAAAAGCTTGATGACAAGGGGTGCAATGGAGCACCGGATATGATTATTGAAATCCTTTCACCTTCATCTGTTAAGTTAGATCGTTGGATAAAGTTCCAACTTTATGAAAAAGCAGGGGTGAAAGAGTACTGGCTTGTTGACCCGGTTAACGAATCTGTAGAAATATATCTTTTAATCAATGAGCAATACAAATTTCAAGGAGTCTTTACAAAAGTTGATAAAATTTCTGTAAATATATTAACCGGATTAGAATTAGACCTAAATCAAATTTTTGATTAAATTAATGTGACTGACCCCAGTACTATAACGCCTTATCGTACTGGGGATTGCAGGCCCCTTTTTTCATTTAAATATTTATCACAGCGACAGCCTGGATATTTTGTTCCAATAGATTTCTTATATTCATTAGTTGATGAAACTTTTAGGAAAGCTCTTTCTATTTTTTACATGTTTTAGTTGTTTATAATTGGACAAATTCAGGGGCGTCACTATTTCCTGAGTCAAAAATCTAAGAAATAGTTAATCTTTTTCACCTTTTTTTAAACTAGTCATGTAAATGTATAGACTACTTCCTAATTTGAGGAGATAGTCTTTTTTTGTTTAATTTTACCTTCCGAGAACTCTAGGATGCCAGACGCTATAAGGCTTTCTTGTGTATAATTAAAGCACAATGTAGGAAGAGTAAACGCGGACCTAAATATACCCAAGGGGGAAATAGAATGCGAAGGATCATCTTATCGACCGAAAGCGGTGCCGACGTACCGAGTGATTTAGCTGAAAAGTACGATGTTCAAATAGTTCCAATGCATATCATTATGGATGGAAAAGATTATTTAGATGGTTATCTTCCGGTACAGGATATTTATGATTATTACGGACGTACGAAGAAAATACCCTCTACTACCTCCACAAATGCACATGAGTATCAAGAGTTCTTTGCAAATATAAGAGAGAGTTTCCCAGATTGTATCATTGTCCATATTGGTTATACATCAAAAGCTTCTTCTTCTTTTCAAAATGCAGTCATTGCTGCGGAAGAATTTGAAGGTATTTTTCTCATTGATGCTCTGAACGTTACTGGAGGATTAGCTGCGATTGTACTGTATGCTGCTGAGTTATTAGAAAAGGAACCTTCCATTGAACCGGAACATTTAGTTGAAAATATAGAGGCAATCGTTCCTAAATCAAGATTGGTTTTCATCCCAGGTAGTCTTGAGTTTCTTAAAGCAGGAGGAAGAGTAAGTAATATGGCTTCTTTGATTGGAACTCTGTTGAAAATAAAGCCATGCATAGAGTTGAAGGATGGAAAGCTTATGTCCACAAAAAAGTACCGCGGGAACATGAGTGGAGCTACTGAAAAACTTTTTAGTGATTACTTAAATACATACAACATCGATAGAAAGCAGCTATATTTTATTTATTCAATAGGGTTTGATGAAAGAATCAGGCAGCGGATGGATGAGATTGCAAAAGAAAATGGATTCCACAATATAAGGTGGATCCAGGCGGGTGGTATGATTTCAACGCATTCTGGTGCTGGGGGCTTCGGGGTAGCGGGATTGGAGCAATAATACGGGAGAGGCTATATGCCAGAAAGCAATTGATTGAAATGATTGGAATTATGAAAATTAAAGTGTAGAAAAATGAGGAAAGTATCTTCTCTAACTGCTAATATCTTGTTAATGATCTAGTGAAAAACGGTTTAATTCTGTTAAAGATGTAACAGAAAGGAATTTAATAATACATTGAATATTGTACTCTATCCACACCAATTAAGAAAGGCTTCTCATAAGTTGACTAAACTTGTGGGAGGCTTTTTTGATATTTGATCATTGTGTAGACTAAAATTTTTCTAACTTCAAAACAAGTGCAATGCAATTCAACTTTTATTTTTATAGGTTCATCCTTGGATTATAAGAAGGTTCAATCTCTACAATGACTTCAACCCAGAGCGTGGATTTTAGGGGGAGATATATGTATTAGTGAACATATGCTTACAAGTTAAATATGTTAAATGTAGTTGTCGTGATGAATAGTTAAATGCTGGTTTTCGTTTAAGGGTATGCGTAAATAGTCCTGAATATAGATGAATAACAAGATTAGACAAATTTTTCATTATTTATAAAATAATCAGAAAGTACTTGAAATTAAATATTCAGTTATTTATAATCAATATATACCTAACATATACGTATGAGTGAGTGAGGAATTATCTTTATATTTGTTCGTACAAAATCAATTCTCTTATTATTGGTACGTATGTAATATTTTTTTGATTGGTAGTGTAAGCGTTGTCAATTTTAGTCTCAAGGGGAGGTTGTTTAATGTAATTCAAATCTTATAAATAACATGACTTTCATACTTCTATTCTAGAACTCATTTCGATCTCGCTTTAAACAGTCTTAGGTCATGATAAAAATGTATTGTGTGTTTTTACATGCTCTTAAGAGGTTTTCAGCTACTATGTATCAAAGGGAGGTTTTTTACATGTTACCTACTTCGAAGAATACATCACCTGAAATGACAGTAACAGCAAATAGATCAAATAAAGTGTTGAAATTTCTCAATTCAAAAAAAGTAGTACCGTATATTTTTGTCTCTCCGTTTATCCTTTCTTTTTTGGTTTTATCTTTATATCCTTCAATACAAGCAATCATCATGAGCTTTCAGCGAGTACTTCCGGGACAAACAACATTTATAGGAATGTCTAACTATTCAAGGGTTCTTAATCCAACCTTTTATAAGGCTCTATCAAATACATCTATCTACGTTTTACTAACCGTTCTCATTTTAGTTATAACACCAATTATTCTAGCTGTATTACTAGATTCTAAGCTTGTAAAATTTAAAACATTTTTCCGTGCATCTTTGTTTTTACCTGCATTAGCTTCAACAATTGTAGCTGGTATGGTGTTTAGACTTATGTTTGGTGAAACGGATACAGCAGTGGCTAACCAAATTTTAAATTGGATAGGTTTAGAGTCAGTTGATTGGAGATATAACGCTTGGTCAGGTATGTTTCTCATGGTTCTTCTTTGCAGTTGGCGTTGGATGGGTGTGAACATTCTTTATTTCTTAGCTGCTCTTCAAAATGTTCCTAAGGAATTATACGAAGCAGCAGAAATGGATGGTGCATCAACAATAAAGAAGTTTTTCTATGTAACATTGCCATTTTTAAAGCCGGTGACAATCTTTGTAACAACCATTTCCGTCATTAATGGTTTTAGAATGTTTGAAGAAAGCTTTGTTTTCTGGGAAGCTGGTTCCCCAGGAAATATTGGATTAACAGTTGTTGGTTATTTATATCAGCAAGGAATTCAGCAGAATGATATGGGATTTGGTGCAGCAATCGGGGTTGTTTTAATGTTAATCATCTTTGCAGTTAGCTTCATTCAACTTATTTTAACTGGAGCCTTTAAGAAAGGGGATGAGTAAATGAAAAAGAAAAAAAATACATTAGTCGTTTGGTTAATCAATATAGGCTTTTGCATCATTTCATTTATTGCGTTATTCCCTATTTTAAATTTGCTAATTTCATCACTAAGACCTTCCTCTGAATTAATGCGAAATGGAATTAGCTTGGCTTTTGATCCTAGCACACTGAGTTTTAATAACTACACGTATATTTTTACACAGGCTGGTAATTATTGGGGATGGTATGTGAACAGCTTGACCATTTCGGCGATTACAATTGTTTTATCGTTATTTTTCTCTTCGATGGTCGGGTATGCACTTGCGTTATACGACTTTAAGGGAAGAAATCTAATTTTTGGATTTGTGCTATTTATTTTAATGGTTCCTTTTGAAATTCTTATGCTCCCGCTCTTTCAATTAATGATTAGTATGAATTTAATCAACACGTACACAGCTGTTATTCTACCTGCTGTAGTTGCACCTGTAGCAGTATTCTTCTTCAGACAATATGCGATTGGTCTTCCAAAAGAATTAATGGATGCAGCAAGGATTGATGGAGCTACAGAGTATGGAATTTTCTTTAAGATTATGCTTCCGCTTATGGGACCATCGATGGCAGCGATGGCGATTCTTCAAGGATTAGGAAGTTGGAACAATTTCTTATGGCCATTAATTGTTTTAAGATCGAACGATATGTTTACATTACCAATCGGCTTAGCAACGTTATTAACACCATACGGAAATAATTATGATGTACTCATTGCGGGTTCTGTTATGACGATTATTCCAATCATTATTCTCTTTGTCTTTTTCCAGCGGTACTTTGTTGCAGGACTTACAGTTGGTGGAGTGAAGGGGTAATCCTATTGCGGATATAAAGAGGTGGAGTATTGATATGAATGGGAAAGAAATTGTATCAAAATTAGATTTTATACTTCAATGGATTTTCCGCCTTGTTGTGTTAAATGTAGCATGGATTTTCTATTCGGTTCTTGGACTATTTGTAGCAGGTGTCTTTCCGGCTACTGCCGCTATGTTAAGTGTAGCTCGGAAGTGGATTCTGGGTGAACATGATATTAAGATTTTCCAAACATTTAAGAACGCATATCGTCAAGAATTTGCTACAGCCAATATATTAGGATGGATTTTAACGATAACCGGAGTGATTCTGTATGTTAATTTTCAATTAATGAAGAACTCAGTAAGTGTGTTCTCTGTTGTAACTCCTTTTGCCTTTTATTTAATGGTTTTCTTCTATATGATTCTATTAATTTGGGCTTTTCCAATGCTTGTTCATTATAAAGCTACCTGGAGACAACATCTTAAGAATGCCATTATTGTAGGTTTATCAAAAATTCATTATACCCTAATGTGTGGCTTAGCGATTTTTGCGATATTGTATCTATCTTTAAGCTATCCGGGAATCATTCCTTTTTTCACGATTAGTGTCTTAGGGATAGGTGTGATGTGGGTTACGTTGCGGGTCTTTACTAGAATGGATCAGGGAGTAACCGTGAAATCACTGTGAAATGCTGTAGCATCTATTAAATGTTTATTCCTACCTATAGTAAAAATAAATACAGCTATGAGTATGCATAAAAGTTAGTTTGTAAGCGCTTGTCCTGAGGTGGCGAACTTAAGGGAGGTGAAACGATCGAATTAATTTCATTATGAAAAACTCTAGGCTTTAAAAATGATAACCAAGGGGGAAGAAAATTGAAAAAGTCGTTATCAGTACTATTGGGGTTACTAATGTGTTTTATATTAGCGGCATGTAACGGAGGAGATTCAGCATCTGGTGAGGCGACGGAAAAGGAAGTTATTGGTGGAGAGGTTGAAAATGCAACTGAATTAAAGTATTGGACATTTGTTGAATTGCATATGGATTTCTTTAAAGACGCAGTTCCTCGATGGAATGAACTTCACCCAGATAAACCGATTAAACTTGTTGCTGAAACATTTCCTTATGATCAAATGCACAACAACTTATTATTAGCGCTACAATCTGGTAAAGGTGCACCTGATATTTCTGATATTGAAGTAGGTCGTTTTCCGAATTTTTTACAAGGTGAGCCACAGCTTTTACCTATGAATGAATATGTTGAGCCTGAGATGGATAATTTCATCCAATCTAGATTTGACATTTATGCTAAAGATGGTAACTACTACGGTATGCCTACACATGTTGGTGCTACTGTCATGTATTATAACAAAGAAATTATGGACCAAGCAGGTGTTGATATTAGTTCAATCAAAACGTGGGATGACTATGTAGAAGCGGGTAAAAAGGTTGTTGAAAACACTGATGCTGTTATGACAACAGTTCATACGGGTGATGCAACTACTTTCCAACAAATGATTAGTCAACAAGGTTCTGACTTATTTGATGATGAGGGTAATTTAACAATAGATAGTCCTGAAAACATCAAAACACTTTCTTTGTTGAATGATATGCTTAATACACATAAAATTGCTGAGTTAACACCTGGTGGCGAGCCACATGCTGAAGAATTTTATGCATTTATGAATGAAGGAAAAGCGGCATCTATCTCTATGCCAATGTGGTATATGGGACGTTTCACTGATTATATGCCTGACCTAAAAGGCAAAATGGTGATACGACCAATGCCTGCTTGGGAAGAAGGTGGAGATCGCTCGGTAGGTATTGGTGGAACTGGTACTGTTGTTACAAATCAAACTGAGCATGCTGAGCTTGCGAAGGAATTCCTAGCATTTGCGAAACTTTCTAAGGAAGCAAATATTAAACTATGGACAGTTCTAGGCTTTGATCCACCTCGTTGGGATGTGTGGGAAGATCCTGCAGTTCAAGAGGATAACAAATTCTATCAATACTTCGGTACAGATATCTTTGAAACCTTACTAGAAATTAAAGATGAAATTAATGGTATTAACGTAACAGAACAATATCCAGATGTTCTGACCGAACTTAATACCAATACATTAAATAATGTACTAAGACAGAAATCTGAATCTCCTGAAGATGCTTTAAAGAAAGCGCAGGAAACAGTTGAAGCAAATATGCAGTAAGTAGATTAAAGGGTTGAAACATTTTGGTTTCAGCCCTTTTTTAGTGTTACAGAATCAGTTTGTTTGTAAAAGTTAAATCTGAGTAAGCGCTAGGATTCACCTGTGACGTTTAGGTATAAACCTGTTTTAGACCTGTTTGGAGCTCCCCTCTAGAAATTTAACGAAACTTATATAAGTTTAAATCGTATAATAGGTAATGATTGGAATAATTAACATAACTTAGAAGGGGAGAGGGCCATGGCGGAAATTTTTATTGGATTTATTATAATTGCATTCTTTATTATTTTAGGAAGTACATTATTTTCAGCACCTAAGAACAAATCATTAAGAAATGACCCAATCCCAGAGCAACTAGGTGTTCAGTTAGAGGAAGGAATACCGATTGTGAAGAAGCTCGATCAATCCTTAACACACTCTTATATCGATAATGTGAAAAACCGTGTTTTGCAGGAGCATCCGAAATGGAAGGATCATGAGTTTGATTGGGGTATGTTTGAGTTAAAGCGTTATTTCTTCATAAATAGCTTATTAAAATCAGTTCCGATGTTTAGCCATCACGTAGATGAAATTTGGCATGAGATGTTAATGTTTACAAGAGATTATGAAAAGTTTTCAAAGGACTTTTATAATGATACGCTGCATCACACGCCGAATATGGATCGTACACCGATTCCGGGTGAACGAGCCTTTTTTGATTGGGTATATATTAGTTTGTTTGAAGTAACTACGAACAGCAGAGCTATTTGGGGGCGCTTTTTACAGAACCCAATCAAGCGTGAAATAATAGAGGATTTTCGTCAATTATCTGAAGATGAGTTGCTTTCAACATATTTTAGAAAAAATGAAGACTGGTTAGAAGTAAAGAGATATTTAATTCGTAAAATGAAAAACGAGATTCTTGAGGCAGAGCAGCAAAAATCAGGCTCGAAAAAGTTTACTCCACATACATCAATGAGTGATACCAATATTTATTCCTATGCAGCAATGGCAGCTATCTTTTATTCGTTATATGACGAAGATCAATTTCATGAGCATATGAGTGAAGTAGTACCTGAAGAATATGATAAAGGTGTTCCTTTCAGTGGTGGTGGATCTTCTTGTTCTGGTTTTGCATGTAGCAGTGATTCAGGTGACTCGGGTGGCGGTGGAGATTCAGGAGGAGGTTCCAGCTGCTCCAGCTGTGGAGGGGGCTGCAGTAGTTAAGGGAACATTTTCCTTTGCTAGTAGTGTCTAAGAAGAATGTGATTTTTATATGGGAGACCTTCTCAGGAGGAGAAGGTACAATTAGAATGAAGGTAATCTAGATGAAAAAGAACACAATTTTTAGCCAGTTAGGCAAATTGCGTTCTTTTTTTATTCTGCTAGTTTATGATATTAAACCTTCATCATTTTTCTATTTATATCACTAGGCAACCAAGTTTCTGTTAAACTGAGGCTGCTGTTTTTCACTTTTCATAATGAACGCACCAATGGTAACGAATACAATGACGATCAATGACAATACAATATAGGAGTTTTGGAATCCAATTGCACTATATAGTATCCCCATTACATAAGAGAAGATGGTGATACCAATTTGTTTTGCAAAGTTAAATCCAAGCATATAGACAGTTGCTGATAGGCGAACATCGAATACACCTGTAATATATTTCATAATAGAAATGAGCATCAATGGCATTTCAATAGATGCTAGTATTCTCCAGAAGGAAAGCATCCATATCTCAGTTAAAAATGCTGATCCTAGGATACGGACAAATAAAATAATACCCGCTAGAATGAGTCCGTTTTTAGCTCCTATTTTGTTAATAAACCATGGTGTTAACAGCATAAAACCTGCTTCAAGAAAGATTTGTAAGGATGTGATACGACTAAAAATGAGCTCTCCTCTAGATGTATCATCAAAAAAGCTAGTAAAATAATTTGGGAATTGTTGATCAAAGACATCAAACATTGTTGCGATCCCAATCATCATGATACAGAATCCCCAAAAGCTTCTGTTCTTAAATACATTCATGATATTTTCTTTTGTAACAGGGTTTTCTTCATGCTCTTTTGAAACTTCCTGGCTGCCAGTATCTTCATTTTTTACACGCAGTGCCCAGAGAAGTACACCAAGAATAATGGCAGAAACGGTACATGCCCAGAAAATACTATAAGGGTTACGTACAAACATGATACCGCCAATAAATGCAGCAGTACCGCCAGCTAATGAACCGAATAGACGAACATGGCCATACTCATAATTGTTTTCACGTGTACTACGTTCGATGTATGCTTCGACAACACCGACACCACCATTTAAACATAGGCTTAAGAAAGCCCCACCAACTACTGCCCCAAATATAGCATTGATTTGAAGTAGTGGGATAAATGCAAATTGAACGAATGGGCCAATAAATAAAAGACATAGAACGACAAAGCCAAAAAGGTATTTTTTTAAGCCTAGCTTATCTTGAATTAATCCATAAATTGGTTCTAATATTAGGGCGGTTATAGCCATTGCTGAAAATACGATTCCTGAAACACTTGTATCCAGATGGGCTGTTTTATGCAACCAAAATGGTAAAAAGGCGAATATTAAAGCCCAGATCATGAAGTAAAAATAGTACATACCGCCAAAGTTCCAAAATTTAAGTTGGTTTAAGTTTTTCATTATCTTTGAATCCTTCTTTCTACTTTAAAACTTCCGGTGTTTTTGGTGTCCATCTTTTATCTGGAACAGGTACTCCAAATATTGGATTTCCTTGTTCATCCCACTCGATTTTTTGAGCACGTGCTTGACGGTTTGGTTCATAAAGTGGATCCCCCACTAATTCTGTGTAGTTACGAGCATGATAGACTAGAATCGTATCTTTACCATCTGGAGACTCCGTAAAACAATTATGTCCTGGTCCATACTGACCATTTTCGGGACAACTTTGGAATACTGGCTCCTGACTTTTCGTCCATGAATTTGGATCTAGTAAATCATCATCTTCACTTGCAGTTAAAAGACCCATGCAGTAGTCTACCCCAGTCGCACTTCCTGAAAATGTGATAAATACTTTTCCGTTTTTAATTAAAACAGCTGGTCCTTCATTAACCCAAAATCCTTTAATTTCCCAAGGTAGTTCAGGCTTGGTAAGCATGACCGGTTTAGTTGATATGGTCCATGGATTTTCCATTTTAGAGATATATAGATTTGAATGTCCTTTAATATCTAAGTCCTGCTGTGCCCAAACGTAATATTGTTCACCTTTATGGAAGAAGGTAGTAGCATCAAGAGAAAACGTTGACATTTCAGTTTTAACTTCGCCCTTTTCAACCCAAGTACCCTCTAGTGGATTCTCGGATACGTTTTCAAGAACGTACATTCTATGGTTAAATGTATTGTCGTTAATATTCGTATCAGGTGCAGCAGCAAAATAAATGTACCATTTATCATTTGCTCGATGAATTTCTGGAGCCCAGATTAAGTTGCTTAATGGTCCATTATCATGTTTCCACCACACAGCTACTTCTGTGGCATCGTGTAGATCATTCAATGTTTCTGCTCTTCTTAAAACAATACGATCATAAAGAGGATGGGAACCTGTAAAATAATAAAAACCATCCGTATGTTTATAGACGAAAGGGTCTGCTCGTTGTAAAACAATTGGATTTAAAATTTCTTCTGCCATCTTAAAACACTCCTTTTTTAAATGCATGTTAACGCTTAATTTTTAAATAGAATGAATGAATGAATCATTCTATTTATCTACTTAGTTAAGCTTTAGGGAAAATGATTTCATTCTTGAATTCATAAAGTGATGTTCTGTTTTTTAATTTACCAGTTGTACGTACGTATGTCAATCGCAATCTCAATTATTGTAAAAAAATATCCTTTTTAAAGGTTGAAATGGGTTACAAAAACAAATTATGTACGTACGTCTCGTGTATTTCCATTATCTGTTGCATGAATAGGTACTGTGTTGATCTGGTTGGTGTTACATGTTGTACGTATATATATTCGTGAATTTGGTGAATATGCAGGAATGACTGTGATCGGTAGTAGTTGGTGAATCCTTCTACAGTTCGAAAGCCTTTACATTCCTTTGGTAGAATGATATATTAATATCAAAGTTTATATAACTTATGGATTGTTACTGATAAAGCAGGCAAAACCTAAGTTGCTTAGAAATAGAGGAGGGAATCCTTCTGTTTTCTTGAGCAATTTAGGTTTTTTTTATGCGAAAAATGACCTTTTATTAGTGATGAGCTATTTCATTTTTAACAATGTTTCAAAATACTAGATGAGGTGATAAATAATGACTAGTAAATTTCCAGAAGGATTTTTATGGGGTGGAGCAACAGCTGCTAATCAATTAGAGGGAGCATACCAAGAAGGTGGAAAAGGCCTTAATTTAGCGGATGTACTTCCAGGAGGAAAAGGGAGACTAAAGCTTTTAACTGATACTGGATTTAATTTTGAAATTGACCACTCAAAATATGTGTATCCTAATCATGAAGGAATCGATTTTTATCATCGATATAAAGAAGATATCGCATTATTTGCAGAAATGGGCTTCAAAACGTTTCGTTTAAGTATTGCTTGGTCTCGGATTTTTCCGAACGGTGATGAAGTAGAGCCAAATGAAGAAGGTCTAGCATTCTACGATCGAGTGTTTGATGAACTAGCAAAGTACAACATCGAGCCATTAGTAACAATTGCACATTACGAAACGCCATTGCACCTGATAAAAGAATACGGTGGCTGGAGAAATCGTAAATTAGTAGAATTCTTTGAGCGTTATGTAACAGTTCTTTTCAATCGCTATAAAGAAAAGGTGAAATATTGGCTTACGTTTAATGAAATTAACGGAGCAACACATATGCCATTGTTTGGTCTTGGTTTTTCACCTGAAAGTGAAGAAACACGTCTTCAAGACAGCTTCCAAGGGCTTCATCATCAATTTGTTGCAAGTGCTAAAGCTGTTCAACTAGGACATGAAATCATTCCAGGTTCACAAATTGGCTGTATGCTTATCTATGCACCTGTTTATTCTTTTGATAGTAATCCTGAAAATATTATGTACGCACAGCAAGAGGCTCGTATTTTCAATAATTTCTGTGGAGATGTTCATGTTCGCGGTGAATATCCAAGCTTTATTAACCGTTACTTCAAAGAGAACGACATTAACATCAAAATGGAAGATGGCGACCTTGAAATCATAAAAGAAGGTACAGTGGACTTTATTTCATTTAGTTACTATATGTCACGAACTGATAAGAAGAACAAAACTCCTGAAGAAATTGGTCAAGGAAACTTGATTGGTGGAGTGAAAAATCCATTCTTAGATGCAAGCGATTGGGGCTGGGAAATTGACCCTGTTGGTCTTCGTATTGCTTTAAATGAACTATATGGCCGATATCAAGTGCCTTTATTCGTTGTTGAAAACGGTCTAGGTGCTTACGATAAGGTAGAAGAAGATGGAAGCATTAACGATGATTATCGCATTGATTATTTAAGAGAGCATATTAGAGCAATGCGTGAAGCGGTAGAAGATGGTGTTGAATTAATGGGATATACTGCTTGGGGATGTATAGACTTAGTAAGTGCTTCCTCAGGTGAAATGTCTAAGCGCTATGGATTCATTTATGTAGACAAGCATGATGATGGAAGTGGAAGCTTAGAGCGTAGTAGGAAAAAATCATTTCATTGGTATAAAAATGTTATTTCTACGAATGGAGAAGAGCTTTAAAAATTATAACAGGTATGGTCAGGGAGAGGCTTCTATGTGGTTTTTACATGGAAGCCTTTTTTAATTGTCAATAAAAGCAAAGGAGAATGATCTAAATAGCTTCATCAATTCTCAACTTGTTTATCAAACGGTAATGTTTGTTTTTTTTCTTCAAGAATCATTCTGTATAAAAAGTGAAGGATTACACCTTCTATCCTTAAATTTGTACCATCTAAATAAAGGAAAATAGTAATAAAAAATTAACGTAATAAAAATATTTTAAAAATAACATGGTGGTATAATTTTACAAAAAAAGGTGGTGAGGAAATGGAGAAACAAATTCATGTAAATGTAAAGAAGAAAAGGTTCAATTTTTTAAGATGGTTTGGGGTTTGTCTAGGTATGCTAATGTTAATTGGTTTTACTTATCAGCAAATTATGACTAGAGTAACAGCTGACATGTATCCTCCGGTAGGTGAAATGATTGATATAGGAGAGTATACACTACATTTGCATGCTCTTGGGGAGAAAACGAACCTTCCGACAATTATTCTTGAATCTGGTTTGGGTACGCCATCTTCGTATAAGGACTGGGAGAATATACAAGAGGAACTATCAAAATACACGAGAGTTATTTCATATGATCGAGCAGGATATGGCTGGAGTGAGTCTGCTTCAAATGAGCGAACAGCAGAACAAATTGCAGATGATTTATTTAAATTGCTTGAACAGGCGGAGGAAAAGGGTCCGTTTCTTTTAGTCGGCCACTCTTTTGGTGGGTTTACATCACAAGTATTTGCTCATAAATACAAAGAGGATGTGGCTGGACTTGTGCTTATAGATTCTTCACATGTTGATCAAGAGGGAGGATTTTCAAAAGGTGAAAGTTACCTAATTAGAGGGCTAAAAGAATTAGGTGTCGGAAGAATATTAGAGTTGATTAATATGCTACCTATCTATTCAAATGATGAACTATCTGTTCACTTTTTCCATCAACATTTTTATAACGATAATCAAATAAGTGAGCTAGAATTTATGATGACCAAATCAGCAGAACAGGTTCGTGCCGCTCAAGCGGAAGGCTTCGGAAATATCCCGTTATTTATTTTGTCAGCTGAGCATGATGAATACCCAGAGTGGTCAGAACTGCAAGCCCAAACTGCTTCGTTATCCTCAGATAGTAAACATATCGTTGTTAAGGATGCTAGTCATTATATCCACAAAGATGACCCGCAGATCGTTATTGACACAATTATGAGTATGATTGAAAAACGACCATAGGTTAATAAGTAAAGGAATTCACTAGTAACAACTAAGGGTAATTAGCTAGCGGGTAAGATAATAAACAAAAGGAAATGTGAAAAGGTGGTACATTTCCTTTTGTCTATGGCTCTATTTTCCAAAATCTTAGTATGTTGTGTTGTGCTTCCATTTATATAGAAAAATTAGATTAATTCTTAGTCAAAAGACACTCGTTTCAAAGTAAAAGCTAGTCTTCCTTTTGTTCCCCACCAAAAGCCTCTGGAATCATTGTAAAGCCTTCTATTACAGTATCTTCTTCCACTTCAATCATCAAATAACGTTTGCCACCTAACTGTACTTGTTTGACGTACCTTAAGTCTTGTGGGCTAATAGAGATATTCGCTATTTTTGTATTGATTTTAATTGATTTTGAAGTGAACTTTGGTAGAACACTGTTTGCTTTTATCTCATATTTGTCATCATCAATTATTTTTTTGAAGGCTGTTTCTACCTTTTCGGTGTTGATATCTTCTAGACCGCTCATTTTTAAAACTCGTTCAACATCTTTTGTGTCTAACTTTGGTAGTTCTTCCTCTTCATTTTCTACAATCATACGGTTTATTTCTTCATACACATTTGAAAGAGTAGATGTATTTAGTTGATCACCGGTTACGTCTTTAATAATTTCTTCAAAAACAATTTTATCGTCCTTTGCGGTCATTGTTTCTTCGCCGTTTAACACTTCTTCTATGAATTGATGATCTGGCTCATGGACCTTGCCGGCTGAATACAGAATGTGATTAACATCAGCTGCATTGTCCGAAAAGCACGGAAACAAAAATCCAGCAATTGGAGAATTAAGGTTAATAATCGGATCAACAACAAAATTATATTTGAACTCCCTTTCAACATAATCAAACAGTAGCTCTTTCTTCGGCTCTTGTGTGTTGTTAATACTGCACAAAATAAAGGGATGAGAATAAACAGTATCTCGATCACTTTCCTCAGCATCATCGTTTCGTCGTTTTGTTGGCTTGAGGTATTCTCCCTTTATGAATGTAACAACTATGTCCATCTCATATTGTCGTATAAGCAGCATTTTGCCCACAATTTGCAGCATTTGCTCTTTCCAACCTTCAACATCATGACTAAGTAATCCTTGATGTAAGATAAGCTGGCTATTATTTTCAGCATTTCGTTGAAACTTTAATTCAAATAGCTTTTCATCCAGCTGACCAGCTAGCAATTTTTTGAAGTTATTCATAAATAACTCCTGTTGATCTTGATCTAGCATTTCAAATGGTTGACTCTGGTGATGATAAATCTCACTTGATTCTTTCATAATATAAACATTAAAAATGTCAGAGATCTTGAGTAAATCATTATCTATTTTGAATTGTTTTCGAATAAGTGCAACATCTTTTTTGTTCATGACTTTCCACTCCTAAGCTACCTTGAGGTATTCTCACCTGTTTCGTAATTCATCTATTTTACCATATTTATTTAAGTGTTATTAATGTCTTTCATTTTCTTACAGTGAAAGGCATTTTCTATTCTTTTGAAAGTTCGTTTGAGTCAGAATATTCATTCATGTATTATAAATATAAATATCTCAAATTATATTATTTTGTTTGATCTA
Source organism: Metabacillus sp. YM-086 (assembly GCF_048059995.1). Classification (NCBI taxonomy): domain Bacteria; kingdom Bacillati; phylum Bacillota; class Bacilli; order Caryophanales; family Bacillaceae; genus Metabacillus; species Metabacillus sp. YM-086. Next base: position 30,482 of record NZ_JBLUOI010000042.1, read on the forward strand.
GTAGTTTACGAGTAAAATGGAGGTTGATATGAAGGTTCAGTTTACATTACAAACTAAAATTTTAGGTCTCATTTTCTTTCTTATTTTACTTGTTATTGGAGTTCTTACAGCTACATTTGCATTCAATGAAACAAAAGAGGATGTGAAACAGGCTGAGGAATTGGCCCTTCAAACAGCTCAAACTCTCTCGTTTATGCCTGCAGTCCAGGAGGGTTTTCGAGAACAAAATGCTAATAGGCAAAATATGAATTTGGTTATAACTAAAATGATGAATCAAGTAGATGCTTCAAGTATTTTTATTGAAAATCGGGAGAAAAAAATAATCGCTGGAGAAAAGCCCATATCAGAATCTCATGAAACATATAAGGCTCTTGTATTTGGTAGTTCCTATGTTACTCATGTTGGGAAGAAAGAAGAAGAGGTTTTAAGAGGAATAGCTCCAGTCATTCTTAACCACGGTGATTATACAAAGGTAGAAGGAGCAGTAGTTGTTGAGTTTCAGATGCTACAAATCCGTGACCGTATTTCAGGTGAAGTAAAAGGAATGGTGATGACTTCTGCAATTGTATTAATAATAGGAGTTATCGGAAGTATTGTTCTTGCACGTAATATTCGAAAAGATACTCTTGGGCTGGAACCTTATGAAATCGCTTTATTATTTAGAGAGCGTAATGCCATTTTACAATCAGTCAAAGAAGGTATTATTGCCATTGATCAATACGGCAAGGTTACGATGATGAATAAATCAGCTCAACAAATTTTAGACATTTCAAGTCGAGATGAAGTTCAGAGAATTAATGAAATAATCTCATCTGATACTATTTTAAAACTAATGGAATCAAAAAAAGATGTTGTAAATGAGGAAGTGCAGTACAAGGATCGTACTCTTATCGTTAATACTCAGCCAGTTTTAGAGGATGGAGAAAGTGTTGGAACAGTCGCCACCTTTAGAGACAAAACGGAAATGAAAAAGATGGTTGATGCATTTTCTGAGGTGAAGCAGTATTCAGAAGACTTACGAGCACAGACACATGAGTTTACAAATAAGCTTTATGTCATATTAGGATTAATTCAACTTGGTAAAAAAGAGGAAGCCATACAACTAATTCAAGAAGAAACAAAATCACAAGAACATCATGGCGAACTAATTTTTAATTCAATACAAGATGAGAAAATTCAAGCAATTTTACTAGGAAAACTTGCGAAAGCATCTGAAAAGAAAATTGTCTTTCATATTGAAGAAGAGAGTTCAGTATCTCCTCTATCAGAAAAATTTAAACTTGCACCGCTAATTATTATTTTAGGAAATATATTAGATAATGCGTTTGATGCAGCTGCTGATAGCAAAGAAAAAAAAGTTTCTTTTTTTGCAACCGATTTTGGGAACGATGTTTTGTTTGAGATAACAGATAGCGGCAAGGGAATACCAGATGGCATGGAAGAAGCCATATTTGATAAAGGTGTTTCATTAAAGGGAGAAAAAAGAGGGTATGGCCTTGCGAATGTGAAAGAGGAAGTGGAACTTTTAGGTGGCTTTATTGAATTAACAAGTACGGAAGATGAGGGGACTGTATTTTCGGTATTTTTACCAAAGTAATAGAAAAAGAGGGGGAACGGGTATGATTAACGTCATTATAGCTGAGGACGACTTTCGTGTTGCCCAAATTCATGAGGCATATTTAGCAGAAGTGAAGGAGATGAATTTAGTAGGAAAAGCAAGCAATGCTAAGGAAACGTTTGAATTATTGGAGAAATTAGATGTTGATTTACTTTTATTAGATGTGTATATGCCTGACCAGCTAGGCACAGAGCTTTTAGCCGAAGTAAGAGAAAACTATCCTGAAGTTGACATCATCATGATTACAGCGGCAACAGACAAAACCTTTATAAATAAAGCACTAAACTATGGAGTAGAACATTACTTAATAAAGCCGATCACCATTGAACGATTTAAAGAAGTAATGAATCAGTATAATAAGAAAAAAGAGTTGTTGAAGTCTGTAACAGATGTGAATCAAGATTTTCTTGATTCTCTATTTGGATCAGGTGAAAAACAAATAGAAAAGCCTTTGCTTCCTTCAGGTATTGATTATGTTACGTTAAAAAAAGTAAAGGAAATCATCGAAATTGAATTCGATGGAATTACATCAGAAAAAGTCGGCAAAAAAATGGGTGCTTCACGAACAACGGCGAGGAGATATCTCGAATATTTAGTTGGAACGGGTGAAGCTATATCAGAGCATGTATATGGAATTGTTGGAAGACCAGAGAGACGTTACTACTCGAAAAAAGCAGAGTAGCAGCGTCTCTCTGCTGCATTGTGAACAAAATGAATAAAACTAAATTTAATTTATTTATTACTCAATATTTTGAAAACGTTTACATAAATAGGCTTAATCGATACGATATTCATAGGTAAAGCAACACACATTTAATAGCAAGAGGGTACGTGTATCAAAAATTGTTAATAAGGGGTGTTAGTTTTTATGAAAAAGATAGGAATCTTACTTTTATTGATGGCTATTTTAACAGCATGTTCAAATTCAGCTTCAGGCAACAAGGAATTTCCAAATAAAAATATTGAAATCGTTGCTCCTGCATCACCAGGTGGTGGATGGGATTTAACAGCAAGATCGATTCAGCAAGGTTTAAAAGATAATAGTTTAGTAGATAGCAATATCAATGTAATTAATAAGCCTGGTGGCGGAGGAGAAGTTGGTTGGAAGTACTTGGAATCTAAGGATGCTCACTTCTTAGCTGTAAATTCAAGCTTACTTCTTACAAACAATTTACTAGGGCAAAGTCAGTTAACACACAAGGAGTTTACACCAATAGCAACACTTGCAACTGAATGGATTTCGATTGCCGTTCCAGTTGATTCGGAATTTAAATCAGCAGATGAAGTGATGAAAAAGTTAAAAGAAGATCCTAAATCATTAAAAATTGGAGTAGGTCCAGCACTTGGAAATAATGACCACTTATCATTTGTTCAAGCTTTTAGTGAATACGGAGGAGATCCTTCTCAACTTGATTTTCTTGTTTATGAAGGTGGCGGAGATGTTGTAACAGCATTACTAGGAAATCACGTAGATGTGATTACAACTGCATTATCTGAAGTAAAAGATCAGCATTTAGCTGGAAAGCTTAAAATACTGGCTGTTTCATCTGAGGAAAGAGTAGAAGAGCTTGATGATGTCCCAACATGGACAGAACAAGGAGTTGACATGGTTTTCCCTCACTGGAGAGGAATCATGGGACCACCTGATATGACAGAAGAAGAAATTGCGTACTGGGATGAAAAAATTGGTGAACTGGTAAAAACAGAACAATGGCAAAAAGTACTTGAAAATAATGATTGGGACGATTTTTATAAAAATAGTTCAGAAACAAAAAGCTTCCTTGAAGAACAAGAAAAATCATATACAGAGTTAGTTAATAACTCTGGACTTGTAAAGTAATTAAAAAGTTAACCTTCCCCATAACGGGAAGGTTAACTTTTCATCAGTAAGAATACTTAGTAAGAAATAAATAGAGAAAGGGGCGAGTTCTAATGAAAATAATTAAAATGGGAATGCCGATCTTTTTGATCCTACTAAGCGTTGTTTTCTTAATTGGATCTTTCAATCTACCAAAAGCGAATTTAGGCAATCCAAACGGTCCTCTTTACTTTCCAATCGGATTAAGTTTTTTATTATTGATTTTTAGTGTTTTATATCTCTTCCAAGAACTTAAAACATTAAATAAAGAAAACAAGAAAATCACACAAATGCTTTCCGGGCGAACTCCTAAACTTATTGGTTTAACCGTTTTATTAGGTGTAGGGTATGCGTTCATTTTTGAGATCATTGGATTTTTATTTTCTACAGTTCTGTTTCTAGGCGCACTATTATTTGTCGTGAATGGCAAACAAAAGTGGAAAGTTAATTTGATTGTAACGGTTTGTTTCTCATTTTTATCCTGGTATGCATTTAGTGTGTTACTAGGTGTTAGCTTACCATAGGAGGTGACTTAAATGGATATGAATAATTATCTCGAAGGATTAATGACATCCTTAGAGCCAATGAATATATTGTGGGTTATTGTTGGTGGATTTTTAGGAACAATCGTAGGGATGTTACCAGGGCTTGGGCCAGCAACAGCTGTAGCGGTATTGATACCCATTACTTTTGGAATGGAGCCGATCAGTGCAATCATCTTAATGGCTGCAATTTACTATGGTGCCATGTACGGTGGATCAAGGAGTTCGATCTTATTAAACACACCTGGTGATGGGTCAGCTATTGCCGCAACCTTTGATGGATATCCTATGGCTCAAAAGGGTCAAGCGGGTGAAGCAATGGCCATTTCAGCAGTAGCTTCCTTTATTGGTGGAATTATGGCTGTTATAGGATTTGTCTTCCTTGCTGAGCCACTTGCAAATTTCGCTTTAAAATTTGGACCAGCGGAATACTTTCTTTTAATGCTTCTGACACTTTCTGCAATCGTGTCACTTTCGATTGGCAAAATGATCAAAGGGTTTATAGCCATGTCACTGGGACTATTATTGAGTACAGTCGGAATTGATACACAAACAGGTGTTTACCGTTTTACTTTAGGGATCCCTCATTTCAGTGAAGGAATCGATTTCTTAATTGTGATTATTGGGGTTTATGCAATTGGTGAAGTGCTATACAATTTCCTCACAATTGATCAGCTTAAGAAGGAAAAGAAAAAGGTCGGGAAAATTTGGTTTAGCAAAGAACAATGGAAACGTTCAAAGTGGCCAATTTTAAGATCTGGACCACTTGGATTTATTATTGGGGTGCTTCCTGGAGCAGGTGGATCTATTGCGTCCATGATCAGTTATTCGACAGAAAAGCAAATGTCTAAAAAGCCTGAGGAATTTGGTAAGGGTGCTGTTGAAGGTCTTGCTGCACCGGAATCTGCCAATAATGCTGCATCTGTAGGTGCAATGATTCCGTTATTAACAATGGGAATTCCGGGGTCTGGAACAACAGCAGTTATGCTTGGGGCACTTATTATGCTAGGAATTAAACCCGGACCACTTCTATTCGAAAATGATCCAACAACTGTTTGGTCTTTAATTAATAGTATGTTTATCGGGAATATTGCCTTAGTGATCATTAATATTTTACTAGTGGGTGTTCTTGTCAAAATTCTTGATACACCAGCGAAGGTGCTTTATCCAATCATCGTGTTACTAGCTTTCATTGGGACCTATACACTAAGTTATAGTGCTATTGACTTCTTTTTATTGCTAGTTTTCGGATTATTCGGACTTATGCTTAAAGTATTGGATTTTCCAATTGCTCCACTTGTTTTAGCTTTAATTGTTGGAGCGGATATGGAGCAAAACTTCCGAAAGGCCGTATTATCATCTAATGGAAGTATCGACATTTTCTTTGCATCACCAATTTCAATTACTCTCATTTTCTTAACGATTCTATCAATTAGCTATCCAGCTATTATAAAGTACTTTCAAAAACGTAAAGAGAGAAAAAATATCAATGTAAATATGTAAGGGAAAAGCCAGTGTTATTTTGCATTTAGCAGAATACACTGGTTTTTTAGGCTCCTATGATCAGGACATAGGAGCCTATATTTCTTATACCCTCACTCTCACTTCAAAGGAAGTCTTTCCATTTAAAGAGTCAACTATAATTCTCCCATTATATTTCTCAACAATTTGCTTTACAATATATAGCCCTTGTCCTCTCACTTGAGTATTTTCCCCTGATTTCGTCGAGTAACCTGGTATGAAGATCTTCGTTAATTCTTCTTTAGAAATTATAGATCCTGAGTTTATTACTCTAAAGATATACTCATCATTTTTTTCCTCACAATACACCTCAATTGATCTATTTTCCTTTGATATCTGTTTAGTCGCATCAATTGCGTTATCAATGAGATTCGATAAAATTTTGACTAAATCAGTTGGTTGGATCAAATTAAATGAAGCGTTTGAGTTATAAAATTGAATATTGATATTATGACTTTGTGCTGATAGAGATTTTGTTTGAAAAAGAACAGATAATGCTGGATTATTCGATTGAATCGGAATTTTATAGAGTAATTGTGCCTCTTCGCGCATTGAGTTGGAATAATCAATCGCTTCCTGCTGTTTGCCTAGCTTTAACAATCCGTTGAGAACTTGAATGTGATTAGCAAAATCATGTCTTAACGAACGTACAGATTGTATTAATGAATGAAGTTCAGAATGATAGGTTTCTTCAGTATCGCCCACTTGTTTTTTTAGCTCGTGGTTATACCATTTTTGAATAAGTATGAACGATGATACTAATAAGATGATTAACAGCCCACTTAGAATAAAACCTAGAGTGCTGTTTTTAACAACAGTATGATCAATTCGATCAAGCATTGTTGTTTCGATATCAATGCTTAGAAAGCCAATGGTTTCCCCATCTTTATTTACAATAGGTGCTCCGGCTGATATATATTCTCCATAATGAGGATCATTAATTTTTCCTGTAAAGTAAGGATTCCCAACGTATGCTTCCTTGATTTGATCAATTGGAACAAGACAATCCATACCTATATCGTAATAGTTGCCCTTATCAGGTGGAAATCCAGCAATCATGACTTTAGGGCGTGAGTTTGGATTCTCAAATGACAAAGTGTATACATATAAAGCAGCAGTATGTTGCTGTGCTTCATTTAACGATTTTCTTATTTTCCAGTAATCTGTATTTCTTTCGGGATTGTTAAGGAAACGCTCATAAGCCTCTACATCAATCGAGTTAGCGATTGAGGCTGCCATTTCCATTGCATTATTTGCTACAGAAACTTCTGCTGCTTTTTTCGCTGTAAAATAAGAAACTAATATATTAAGAGTGATCAAGCATAGAAGAATGGTTATCGATAGGAAAATGATAAACCTAATTTTTTTGTTTTGTTTAATAATTGAAACCTCCTATCGACTAATATGCTAACAACGAAATTCTACATAATTATACAAGAAACTACAATAGGAAGGTATGAGGAAGACAATTTTCATCAAATTTATTAATTATATGTAAAATTAGAACATATTGCTAAATGCAAAAGGATTTTGTTAACTTTTTCAGAATACTATAATAGAAGATAAGGAGAAATACACCCTAGGAGGATAATCATGTCTCAATATGAAGCAATGCATCCAAAACTCGGTCGAGTTATTGAAAATATCGAAAACGTAATGGTAGGAAAACGTGATGTTAGTATTCTAAGCCTTGTGGCCATTCTTGCTGGAGGTCATGTGCTGCTTGAAGATGTTCCAGGTGTCGGAAAAACGATGATGGTTCGCGCTCTTTCAAAATCGATAGGAGCAGAATTCAAGAGAATTCAGTTTACACCAGACTTACTTCCCTCGGATGTGACGGGAGTTTCTATTTATAACCCAAAAGAATTAAAATTTGAGTTCCGTGAAGGGCCTATCTTTGGAAACATCATCTTAGCAGATGAAATTAATCGTACCTCTCCAAAAACTCAGTCCGCGTTGTTAGAAGGAATGGAAGAAGGAAGCATTACTGTTGATGGCACAACAAGAATTCTTGCGAAACCATTTTTTGTTATGGCTACACAAAACCCAGTTGATTACGAAGGAACATATCCGCTACCGGAAGCACAATTGGATCGCTTCTTATTCAAGTTAAGAATGGGATATCCAACTAAAGCTGAAGAGTTTGAAGTGTTAACATTAGCAGAAAGAGAAAGACCTATCTATAAAATAGAAAGTGTTATCTCAAATGAAGAATTAGCTGAGTTACAAAATGAAATTCAGTTTGTTTATGTTGATGATACGATTAAGAACTATATTATTGAAATTACTGGGAAATCAAGAAAGCATCCTTCTGTTTATCTTGGTGCAAGTCCACGTGCCTCAATCGCGTTAATGAAGGCCGCACAAGCCTATGCGTTTATTTTGGGTAGAGATTATATTATTCCTGATGATATTCAATACCTTGCTCCATATACGTTGGCACACCGGATAATTTTAAGGTCAGAGGCGAAGTTTGAGGGGAAATCTGCTGATGAACTTATACATGATATTATTTCTAAAACACCAGTGCCGGTTCAAAGGTCTTTAAGTGGTAAATCATGACGTTATTAACAAGATTTAAAGCTGGCTGGAAGGTCTTATCCCTCTTATTTCTTACCTTAGCAGCATTTAGTTATGCAATGTTTCAAGGTGGATTTGTAAGCTGGTTTCTCTTTTATAGCTTTCTACCGTTTGCGCTCTATTCTTTCTTATTAATGATCTACCCAATCCGCTCTTTTCAAGTAACACGGAGAATTAATCAGGAACAGTTTTCGGTTGGACAGAGGCTTATCGGTACAATAACGGTTAAAAGATCTTTTCCTTTTCCGTTATTTTATTTATTAGTTGAAGACGAGCTTAATGATAAATTAAAGGGTGTTCAAAAACTTAAAGAGCCAAACAAACTCTTTTTTCCGTGGTTTAAGAAGTCGATCTCCTTTAGCTATGCCCTTCTTGAGATGCCTCGAGGTGAACACCACTTTAAATCGGTCCGCTTAAGAACAGGGGATTTATTTGGTCTAATTGAAAAGGAAGTTTCTTTAGAGGTTGAAAACTATTTTCTTGTTTACCCTTCAACTGTTGATTTAGCCTATCATTCAAAGCAAAAACAGTATGAGCAAGGATCAGCATCAACATTAACAAAGTATTGGCAGGATTCAACTATGGCTGTCGGTGTCAGGGAATATCAACCAGGAGATAAATTTGCTTGGATTGATTGGAAAGCTACGGCTAGAAGAGATTCAATTATGACAAAGGAATTTGAACAAATGCAAAGTCATGATGTTGTTGTATTTATTGACAGGTCACATTCTGAGGTATTTGAATCAGTTGTATCCTATACCGCATCATTAATTCGCGCTATAGTTAAAAGTGGCGCTAGAGTAGGGTTAGTTTCAATTGGGAAGCAGCAAAAGATGTTTCCGCTGCAGGCTGATGAGCAGCATGTAAGCAGCATCTTTTATCATTTGGCAAAAGTTGATTGTGACAGTCGAACACCTTTTTCTGCTGTACTTGGAGGTAACTATTTAAATAAGGAAATGAAACAAGTTACCAGTATTCTTGTTACATCAACTCTAAACATGGAGATGGTGAGAAAGCTCGAGTTTTTATCAGCTCGTCAGCAGACATTTATTCTATACCTTATTAAAGGGAAACTTCATGAACTTTCAAAAGAAGAGTCTGTTTTAGTTGAAAGATTGAAGCAGCGTCAAGTTCATGTAAATGTAGTAAAAGAACAGGATGCAAATAAGCGTTTTAAAGAGGTGAATATCTAGTGAAAACACCTAAAGACCAAGAAGGGATATCTGTTAATCTTCTATATTATCTGTTTGCATTTATCCTGCTATGGGAATGGTTAAGACCTCTTGGGGAATTTACTGATACAGCTAACACGTTTATTTTTGTGTTTTTTATTGCTGTCAGTTTTATTATGACATTTTTCAGGTTGCGATGGTTCATCACATTTCCGGTAAAAATGTTCATTATTTTGTTTATGCTTCACGGGTTATATTTCGAAGGCGTGTTTTTTAGTTTCCTTTGGATAAAGGACCTAATTGGTGATATTGCCTTTAATCTTTCGTTAGTACCAAGTGCGGATTGGATGGGGATGACTTCATCTTTTCGTTCATTGTTATTTTTTATTTTGCTTTGGTTACTTGTTTATTTAATACACTATTGGATTCTTTTCCAAAAGAGAATTTTCTTTTTCTTTGTGTTAACGCTCCTTTACATTACAGTGTTAGATACCTTTACTCCATACGATGCATCTTATGCAATTGTTAGGGTTGTTTTAATAGGTTTCTTTATGCTTGGTCTCCTGTATTTTGATCGATTGAAGAAACTGGAGAATTTAAAAGTGAAAAGGCTTGCTTCCCTTAGATGGATCATGCCGCTACTTGCATTTATCATGCTTTCAATGATTCTAGCCATATTAGCTCCTAAGGCATCACCACAGTGGCCTGATCCAGTTCCGTATATTACAGCTGTTGGGCGAGAAGATGAAGGTGGTAGTGGTACAAAGAAAATTGGGTATAGCCCAAATGATGAAAAGTTAGGTGGATCATTTGTAGGGGATGATACCGAAGTTTTCACTCATATATCAAGTGATCGACATTATTGGCGAGTAGAATCTAAGGATGTGTATACAGGGAAAGGATGGGAAGCCTCCGATCCTGATGCAGAACGTGAAGTCATTACATCAATTCAAGATGAAGTTATTTGGATAGATGATCGTGTAGAGACAAAAAGCTTGGAATCGACTGTTACAATAAATGAGGAATACCGCTATTTACATGTTATTTATCCTTTAGGTTTAACAGCTGTAAACACAGAAGCAAATTTACCAATTTACCTGAACCGAAATACAGAGTTAATCTCCCCTTTTCAGAAGCAGGGTGACGGATCTAGAGAGGAATTTCTAACATATCAGGTCGAGTATGAGCTTCCCTCTTATCCACTAAATGAAATGAAAAAAGCACAAGTTTTTGAAAATGTACCTGATGGGTTTGTTGAAAGATACACACAGTTACCTGATACATTACCTGAACGGGTGAGAGAACTTGCTGTGTCTCTTACAGAAACAAAATCTAATCAATACGATAAAGTGAAGGCAATAGAAGACTACTTGGGAAGGCCGGAGTTTACGTATGATAAGGAAGATGTGGCCATACCTGAAGGTAATCAAGACTATGTAGACCAATTTCTTTTTGAAACATTCAAAGGTTATTGTGATAATTTTTCTACTTCTATGATCGTTTTACTAAGGTCAATTGATATTCCTGCAAGATGGGTGAAAGGATACACAGAAGGTGACTTTGTTCAAACTGTAGAGAACAGTAATAGTGAATATAAAGTAACAAATAATAATGCCCATTCATGGGTTGAAGTGTATTTCACTGGAGTAGGATGGGTTCCATTTGAACCTACTAAAGGCTTTGTAAACCCTTATGATTTGGTAAGTGACTATAAAGATACACCTGGTCAGGAAGAGGTAGAAGAGGAGAAGGAACCTGTTGAAGAAGAGGAAAAGGAACCTGAAGCAACTCCAGAAAAGCCTGAGCAAACTAACAAAGAAACATCTTCTTCTACAAGTGATTTCTTCGGTTTCTTTAGTCTGCGTCTAGGGAGTACCGGTTTATATGGTGTTATGATCGTTACAGCGATACTAGCTTTTGTGATTTTCAAAACTAGGACGAAATGGATACCAAAGCTTATCATTTTAAAATATAAAAACCGTAACGATGACCAAGTATTCTTTCAAGCTTATGAGTCACTATTAAAACAATTTGCCCGCCGTGGTATTAAAAGAAAAGAAGGCCAAACCTTGAGGGATTATGCTCGGTATATTGATCGATATTTTCATATGGTCCATATGACAGCTTTAACGGAAAACTATGAAAGAGCATTGTATCGACGCGATGATGCAAAACAAGAATGGACTAAGTCAGTTGAATTGTGGGAAAATTTAATTAAAAGAACATCGTCTTGACCAATTGTATAAGAGATTGATAGAATAGAAAAAATTAATAGACCCTTCATATATCCTCGATAATACGGTTCGAGAGTCTCTACCGGGTAACCTTAAAACACCCGACTATGAAGGCAGAATAAGTTCGAAAGTAAGCTGGATTCTGCCTTCTTTTTATATAAGGAAATTAGACTCTTACCTTTTATTGGTGATAAGTCTGTTTCTTTATGGAAGGTGGATTCAGTTTTTTTGCTATACAGACATATTAGTAAGTATTTCCTGGGTTATGATACTTTTTGTATGATCTTAATAGTCTTAATAGCATACTAACAATAGTGCATGAAAATACGATGAGGTGACGATGGTGGCAAACATTCATGAAATGGTAGTAGTTTTAGATTTCGGTAGTCAGTATAATCAGTTAATCACAAGACGTATCCGTGAATTTGGTGTATACAGTGAGTTACATCCTCACACTTTGACGGCTGAAGAGATTAAACAAATGAACCCTAAAGGAGTAATCCTTTCAGGTGGTCCGAACAGTGTTTACGGTGAAAATGCTTTTGACTGTGATGAAGCAATCTTTGATTTAGGTATCCCTGTATTAGGTATTTGTTACGGTATGCAGCTGATGACTCATAAGCTTGGCGGAAAGGTTGAGCCAGCAGATCACCGTGAATACGGTAAAGCAACAATTGATGTTCATGGGAAACCAGCGTTATTTGCTGAGTTACCGGAACAACAGGTTGTATGGATGAGTCATGGTGACTTAGTGAAAGAAATTCCATCAGGATTCCATGTGGATGCTACAAGTACATCTTGTCCATTTGCGGCAATGAGTAATGAAGACCGCAAATTTTACGGTGTTCAATTCCATCCAGAGGTACGTCACTCTGAATATGGTAATGACTTATTGAAGAACTTTGTTTTTAACATTTGTGGTTGTGCTGGTAACTGGTCAATGGAGAATTTCATTGAAATGGAAACAGATAAACTCAAACAAAAAGTAGGCAATAAAAAAGTGCTTTGCGCCTTAAGTGGTGGTGTTGATTCTTCAGTTGTTGCCGTGTTAATTCACAAAGCAATTGGTGATCAACTAACATGTATCTTTGTTGACCATGGGCTGTTACGTAAAAATGAAGCTGATAGTGTTATGAAAACATTCACTGAAGGTTTTAATATGAATGTTATTAAAGTGGATGCAAAGGATCGCTTTATGAATAAGTTAAAAGGTGTTTCAGATCCAGAGCAAAAACGTAAGATCATTGGTAATGAGTTCATCTATGTATTTGATGATGAGTCAGCTAAATTAGAAGGAATTGAATTTTTAGCACAGGGTACTCTTTATACAGATATTATTGAGAGCGGAACAGCAACAGCTCAAACGATTAAATCTCACCATAACGTTGGTGGGTTACCAGAAGATATGGAATTCGAACTTATTGAACCTCTAAATACATTATTTAAAGACGAAGTTCGTGCATTAGGAACGGAACTTGGTATTCCAGATGAAATCGTATGGAGACAACCATTCCCAGGTCCTGGATTGGGAATTCGTGTTCTAGGTGAAATTACGGAAGAAAAATTAGAGATTGTTCGTGAATCAGACTATATTCTACGTGATGAAATTAAAAAAGCTGGATTAGATCGTGATATTTGGCAGTACTTCACGGTTCTACCTGATATCCGTAGTGTTGGTGTAATGGGTGATGCTAGAACTTATGATTATACTATTGGTATTCGTGCAGTTACATCAATCGATGGAATGACTTCGGATTGGGCAAGAATTCCTTGGGATGTACTTGAAGTGATTTCTACAAGAATTGTAAATGAAGTAAAGCACATTAATCGTGTAGTTTATGATATTACAAGTAAACCACCTGCTACTATCGAGTGGGAGTAAAAAACGAACGAAACGAACATTATTTTGAATAATGTTCGTTTTTTGTATTGACGAAAAAACGATACACTGATAAAATAAAAAAGTAATCAATATAGTCGAAATACGTCGTATAATGTCGAGGATATGGCTCGAAAGTTTCTACCAAGCTACCGTAAATGGCTTGACTACGAGGTATTAATAGCAGAGGTAACTACTGTTTGTTACCGGCCATTAATATTTTCAAAGTCAAGCGCTCACGTATAGGTGTGCGCTTATTTATTTGGAAATATTACTGGGGGACAATGTATTTGGTAGTAAAAGCTTTTGAACTAATACTGAGGAGGAACACCTATTTATGAAGAAGTTTTTTCAGTTTGATGAATTAGGTACAAATTATCGACGTGAAATTATTGGTGGTTTAACAACGTTCTTATCAATGGCTTATATTTTATTTGTTAACCCTAACACATTAGCCATGACGTCAATTCCAGATCTACCTGCTGAAATGCGAATGGATACAGGAGCTATTTTCACAGCAACTGCTATTGCCGCTGCTGTTGGTTCATTGTTAATGGGGCTTATAGCCAAATATCCAATTGCCTTGGCACCAGGTATGGGGTTAAACGCATTTTTCTCATTCACAGTTGTTTTAACAATGGGAGTACCTTGGCAAACAGCTTTATCAGGGGTTTTAGTATCAGGACTTATTTTTATTCTTCTTACTTTATCAGGATTACGTGAAAAGATTATTAACTCTATTCCAGCTGAATTAAAATTCGCTGTAAGTGCCGGAATTGGATTATTCATAACATTTGTTGGTTTTCAAGGTGCAGGCATTATTGTTAATAATGATGCTACTTTAGTTGGGTTAGGTGACTTCACTAATCCTCAAACACTTTTAGCTATATTCGGTATTATTGTGACAGTTATTTTAATGGTTCGTGGAGTAAATGGTGGTATCTTCTACGGAATGCTAATTACAGCAATTGTAGGAATGATCTTTAATCAAATTGCTGTTCCGACAGAAATTGTTGGTCAAATACCAAGCTTAGCGCCAACGTTTGGACAAGCATTTATGAACTTAGATCAAATCTTTACTGTTCAAATGTTAGTTGTTATTTTGACATTCTTATTCGTAGATTTCTTTGATACAGCTGGAACACTTGTTGGAGTAGCTAACCAAGCTGGTCTAATGAAAGATAATAAGTTACCTAGAGCAGGAAAAGCGTTGTTCGCAGATTCTGCTGCAACAGTAGTAGGTTCTGTTTTAGGCACATCTACAACAACTTCATATATTGAGTCTTCTGCAGGTGTTGCCGCTGGAGCTCGTTCAGGTTTCGCATCAGTCGTAACTGCTGTCCTGTTCTTATTAGCCTTATTCTTCTCTCCGCTTTTAGGAGTTATTACTTCAGCAGTTACCGCACCTGCATTAATCATTGTAGGGGCTCTAATGGTATCATCTTTAGGACAGATTGACTGGAAACGATTTGAAATTGCTGTGCCAGCATTCTTAACAATTATTACAATGCCTTTATCTTACAGTATTGCAACAGGTATTGCAGTTGGATTCATCTTCTATCCAATTACAATGATCATGAAGGGTAGAGGAAAAGAAATTCACCCGGTTATGTACGGACTGTTTGTCATCTTTGTACTATATTTTGTATTCTTAGCTTAATATATAGTAGGAATAAGGAAGAGGGACCGTCCCTCTTCCTTTTTTAAATTTATTAAAGCTTGAGTGAAGGAGTTGATAATCTACAGTCTATTCTATCGCCTCTATTGTTTAATTTATTTTATGTAAAAAAATATTGACTCTAATCTTTTTTGTTGTTATAGTAATAAAAGTCATTCGACGAGGTCATATTAAATTCTAGTTGAATGAAAGTTTTTTAAAAAACATGTTGACTTGATAATGGTTGATGTGGTAAATTAATAAAGTCGCTTCTGAGGAACGACATTAAATGATCTTTGAAAACTAAACAAAACCAAGCGTGCAAATGTTAATTTCGATTAACAAAAAACGTACTATAATAGTACAAACTTTTATGAGCTATATCAACTCTTTATTGGAGAGTTTGATCCTGGCTCAGGACGAACGCTGGCGGCGTGCCTAATACATGCAAGTCGAGCGAACCAATGGGAGCTTGCTCCCTGAGGTTAGCGGCGGACGGGTGAGTAACACGTGGGTAACCTGCCTGTAAGATTGGGATAACTCCGGGAAACCGGAGCTAATACCGGATAACATTTTGAACCGCATGGTTCAAAATTGAAAGACGGTTTTAGCTGTCACTTACAGATGGACCCGCGGCGCATTAGCTAGTTGGTGAGGTAACGGCTCACCAAGGCGACGATGCGTAGCCGACCTGAGAGGGTGATCGGCCACACTGGGACTGAGACACGGCCCAGACTCCTACGGGAGGCAGCAGTAGGGAATCTTCCGCAATGGACGAAAGTCTGACGGAGCAACGCCGCGTGAACGATGAAGGCCTTCGGGTCGTAAAGTTCTGTTGTTAGGGAAGAACAAGTACCAGAGTAACTGCTGGTACCTTGACGGTACCTAACCAGAAAGCCACGGCTAACTACGTGCCAGCAGCCGCGGTAATACGTAGGTGGCAAGCGTTGTCCGGAATTATTGGGCGTAAAGCGCTCGCAGGCGGTTTCTTAAGTCTGATGTGAAAGCCCACGGCTCAACCGTGGAGGGTCATTGGAAACTGGGGAACTTGAGTGCAGAAGAGGAGAGTGGAATTCCACGTGTAGCGGTGAAATGCGTAGAGATGTGGAGGAACACCAGTGGCGAAGGCGACTCTCTGGTCTGTAACTGACGCTGAGGAGCGAAAGCGTGGGGAGCGAACAGGATTAGATACCCTGGTAGTCCACGCCGTAAACGATGAGTGCTAAGTGTTAGAGG
>NZ_JBLUOI010000043.1:0-9697 GCF_048059995.1 Metabacillus sp. YM-086
TCCGCATCCACAGCTTGCTATGGCATTTGGATTATCAATTGTAAAGCCGCCGCCCATCATTGATTGCTTATAATCAATGATTGTTCCATTTAAAATGGCCGCATCTTCTTTTTTAATAAGAATGGTCATATCATGTTGTTCAAGAACTTGATCTTCTTCCGTTATTTCATGCTCAAATCCCATTCCATATGAAAGACCACTACAGCCTCCACCTTTAACACCAACACGAAGATACGCATTTTCCTCTTCATGTTCTTTCATCATATCTTTTATCTGATAAGCAGCAGCTTCTGTAATTTTGACAATTTCACTCATCTGAATACCTCCTTGCTTTATGTGAAAGGATCATACTACTAGTATACAACTATTGTATGGACTCACTCAAATAATTGAAACGATAGATTATTTAATATAAAAGGTGCCAGTACAAATGACTTCTGCAGGACCTGTCATTAAAACATTTCCGTCATTTGTCCAATTAATCATTAGATCTCCTCCAGCGAGGTGCACAACCGTTTCTTCTCCTTGATTTGTATGTTTGTTTAACACGGAAGATACAACTGCTGCACAAGCTCCTGTACCACATGCCTGTGTAACTCCAGAGCCTCTCTCCCAGACTCGAAAATGCAGCTCATTTTTGGAAACAACTTCTACAAACTCTACATTTACTCCTTCAGGAAAACGAGGATCTTTTTCAACGATAGGACCAAGTGTTGTAACAGGTGCTGTATTTATATTATCCACATAGAAAATAAGATGAGGATTCCCCATTGAAACAGCTGTTACATCATATTGTTGTCCTGAGAATTCGATTGATTCTGATATGGTTTGCTCAGAACCCTCACCTTCCATTGGTATCTCTGCTTTTGATAAACGCGGTGATCCCATATCAATTGTTACGAGGTTAACTTGGTTATCCTCAACATGAATAGTTGCCTCAACAAGACCTGACAATGTTTCAATTTTAAATGTTTTCTCTTTAACTAAATTATGCTCAAAAGCGTACTTAGCAACACATCTTAATCCATTTCCGCAATTTTTCCCTTCTGAGCCATCATTATTAAAGATTCTCATTTTAACTTCCGCTTTATCTGAAGGACATATTAAGATAAGACCATCAGAGCCAATTCCTGTATATACATTTGAGACCTGTCTAGCAATGTCGGCTAATTGGCCTTCTTCGAGCTGTTCCTCAAAAGTATTAACATAAATATAGTTGTTTCCTAATCCGTGCATTTTTGTAAATTGAAATGAGTTCATTGTTATCCTCCAAATATCTTCATTTTTATTAGTATAAAATGTTGGAAATCTGAAAACAATATAATTATCCCCCGTTTTATAGAATAAAAGCTTCCTGTTATTCAGGAAGCTTTTATTTTTTTGACTGCTTCTAAAATTCTAAGATAAAAAAACTTTCTAAAAACCAATAGATTCTATACCAAAAAAATCCCATAAATATAATGACGAATAGTCCTTTTTACATAGTTTTCTGATATACTTTAGTTAAGTAGTACTACATGTCCACTCTTGACGAGACAAAGGAGTGATTCTTTATGAATAATGAACTACATCATTTGTATGATCGTAAAGTTAGTTGCTTAATGTGTAATACCAATTATAATACGAAAAAAGTACTTTCCAGATTTATTCGAGCACACCGGCACGATACGGACTTTTGTTCATATTACACTTCAACAGAAATCAATCCGCTTTTATATTATGTTTCTGTTTGTCCAAACTGCGGCTTTTCTTCCTCTGAGGAATGCTCAACTTATTTTCCTCCAAAGGCAAAAGAAACGATTCAACAAAAAGTTTGTGACAATTGGAATGGAAGAAATTATTGTTTTGAGCGTACCGTTGATACAGCGATAGAATCTTACAAGCTAGCCATTTACTGCGCTAGTATAAAAAAAGAAAATCATGTTGCACTAGCGGGACTCTATTTAAGATTATCGTGGTTATTTCGTACTGAAAAAATTAACCACGAGGAAGAGCAACGCTTTTTAAGGCTAGCTCTTGAAGAATATGTTCACTCTTATATGGTTGATGACTATTCTGGAACCCAGCTTTCAGAAATTAAGCTTCTTTATCTGATCGGAGACTTAAGCAGAAGGTTAGATCTAGTTAGCCAGGCAACACAGTATTTTTCAAAGGTGATAGAAAAACAAAAGGACACTCTTGAAAAAGGTATTGTTCAAATGGCTAAAGATCGTTGGGCAGAAATGCGTGAAGTAAAATCAAGTTAATGAAAAAACAGGCTGACCATTTATCGGTCAGCTTGTTTTTGGTTATAATTAGCTATGTCAAACTGCTTTATTACGTTCAAGTAGTACGATTAGACAAGTTTTTAAAACATAGGATTTTCCTCTAAAAACGTATATATATTTTCAACTAACTCATCTGGGTCATCTCCAGTTACAACTTCCCCATTTACCAGAGCATATAAAGAATGTCCACATTTGCCACAATAGCTTAAACATCCGTATTCAATAATATCTAAATTAGGGTCTTTTTCCAGCTTTTCTAACGCTGCCTGAGCCCCTTGTGCTAAATTACTTATACAAAATTCAATAATTGGCTTCATCTTAACACCTCTCTACTGCTTAATCCTAATAGGATTACAAATAAACGTCAAATTTTATTATACTCTATGGTATCTAGTAATAAATACTACAAGTAACAATTATGTGATGCTTTTTCGTCATTTTTTTAGTTAAAAAAACGAAATATGATTGTAAACACTAAACAAATAATTCATAATTGTGTTGTACCATAAAGGAAAAATTTTTTTAACACAAAAAGAAAACGTTTTTTTAGAGTAATATTGTTGTATCTTTTTATTATAATTTTTCACCTATACAGATAGGACTAGCCTTAACTAAACGTTTCCTTTTTAAAAATTTATTTCCTTATTATTCATTTTTATTTGGTCAGAAGAATAGAACATATTGTGTATATATTCTTGGCCTTGCATTTATAGTTTATTAAAAACGTGGGGAAAAAGGAGTATCAAAAATGAAGAACCTAGTCATACTTGGCGGAGGATATGGCGGTATGCGTGTACTGCTTCGATTACTTCCAAATCAATTGCCTGAAGATGTTCAAATTACTCTTATTGATAAAAATCCTTATCATTGTTTAAAAACAGAATATTATGCACTTGCAGCAGGTACTATTTCAGATCATCACATAAGGGTATCTTTTCCAGAACACCCTAGACTTCATTCCGTTTTTGGAGAAGTAACGTCTGTTGATCTTGAAAACAAACAAGTACAATTAAATGATCACGAGCCTGTTGCGTTTGATGACTTAATCATTGGTTTAGGTTGTGTAGATAAATATCATAACGTACCTGGAGCAGATGAATTCACTTATAGTATTCAAAGTATTGACCAGTCACGCGAAACCTACCAAGTGCTCAATAATTTAAAAGCAGATGCAACTGTGGGAATTGTTGGCGCAGGTTTAAGTGGTGTTGAGCTTGCCAGCGAACTTCGAGAAAGTCGAAAAGACCTTAACATTAAATTGTTTGATCGCAGTAAGCATATCCTCTCAAGCTTTCCTGAACGTTTAAGTAGTTATGTTGAAAAATGGTTCACAGAGCATGGTGTTGAAATTATTAGTGAAGCTAATATAACGAAGGTAGAACCAAACATTGTATATAATCATGATCAACCTTTTGAGTGTGATGCTATCGTATGGACAGCTGGAATTCAGCCGAATAAAGTTGTTCGAGATCTCCCAGTTGAAAAGGATAATCAAGGAAGAGTTGTATTAACTGTACAACATTTTATACCAAATCACGAAGATGTGTTTGTTGTTGGGGACTGCGCAAGTCTTCCACATGCCCCTAGCGCTCAGCTAGCAGAAGCGCAAGCTGAACAGATTGTCCAAGTACTATTAAAGAAGTGGAACAACGAACCTCTTCCAGAATCATTCCCACCTTTTAAATTGAAAGGTGTATTAGGTTCATTAGGGAAAAAGCAAGGCTTTGGACTTGTTAATGATAGACCTTTAATGGGCCGTGTACCACGACTATTAAAGTCTGGGGTACTTTGGATGTATAAATATCATAACGGTTAATTAGAAACACTCAAGTCTTAGGACTTGAGTGGTTTTATTTAGTTAGCTATATAACCATACTGTTCCATTTCTTCACAAATTACCTTTAAACGAGGACTTCCCTCACCTACCACCTTTCCCTCAATAACAACAAGTGGATAAAAGTAATCATCATTAAGAATCTTTTGGGCAAACTCCTGCTTATCGGGCTCTTCTTGTGGTTGGTCAATATCAATATATACGATCTTAAACGGTTGATTTTTATATTTTCGACTTAATGCAGCTTCTAACCACTCATATGTTTCTTTAGCTGATGGTAAATTCACACAGCTTGGACAAAGAACCTCTGCACCATACACACTAATTTCAACAGTCTTCATTTTCCTTCACCTACAGTCTTTTTCTTCATTGTAGTCGATATATTATTATCTTACCATCCTTAACAAGAACCTTGTTCAAGAATTCTTGAGGCTAGCTATAGATATTTGGGGTTAGGCTATTTTCATGACAGCATTTGGGTATACTTACTAATGAAAACAGGTTCCTTTCCCTTACCTTTAGTAAGATTATATGGTAATATTGGGTTTATTAAGCCTTAGAAAATTCAATCTTACGATTAGATTTTTCTCTTCATTTCAAATATAATATAGATAAGGAAAGGAGTCGATTATAATGACAACTGAAACAGCAATGCTTGAACAAGTACAGGAAGTATTAGATAAACTTCGTCCATTCTTGCTTCGTGATGGAGGAGATTGTGAATTAGTAGATGTAGAAGATGGTATTGTTAAACTTCGCCTTTTAGGTGCTTGCGGAAGCTGCCCAAGCTCAACAATCACTTTAAAAGCTGGTATAGAGCGTGCGTTATTAGAAGAAGTACCAGGTGTGGTAGAAGTAGAACAAGTATTCTAATGCAAAAAGACTGACATTTAGGTGTCAGTCTTTTTGATTCCATCTCCACTCTTGTATATGAGGAAAACTCGCCAATTGGCGAGTTTTTTATATACTCTTTATTTCCTGTACCTGCTCTACTCTACAGCCAACTAAATCAATATCTAGGCACTCTACATCACAATTTTTAAAATCATGAGCCAGCTTTTCTGCCAATTCACTTCCCTTGCCTCTTTCAATAAAGCAAATAACAGTAGGACCAGCACCACTTAATGCAGAGCCATAGGCTCCAAGTGCTTCGACCTTTTCTTGAACAGCTTGAATTTCAGGAATTAATTTTCCTCTATATGGCTGATGAAAAAGATCCTTGCTCATCATGTTACCTACTAAATGCCAATCATTCGTAAGTAGTCCTGCAATAAGCATATTACTGATCGCACTTGCTTCAACTGCTGTTTTATAAGCTAACTCTTGTGGTAATACATTTCTAGCATCGCTTGTAAATACCTCATATTTTGGTATGACGACAACTGCGTCAACATTCACTTCTTTAACACAAACCAGTTCTGTTTTGTCTTCTTGATGAAGCCCAACGACAAGACCACCATACAGAGAAGCTCCAACATTATCTGGATGTCCTTCTTCAAGGCTTGCAATCCGTAATTTTTCTTCATCTGTTAATTGAAGATCACAAAGCTGATTTGAAAGCTCAATACCAGCAATGATTGCTGCAGCACTGCTTCCAATTCCTCTTGCCATTGGAATGTCACTCCAAACCTTTACTTCACATGCTGGTAATGTTTGATTATATTTTTCTGCTACCTTAATCGCCACTTTGGCAATTAAGTTTTGATCATTTGTAGGGATGTCTTTTACATGGTCTGTCATCGGTAAGAAAATACGCTCATCTGCTTTTTTCACCTCTAGCGTTAAGTATTTCCCTAACGCTAGACCAACCGAATCAAATCCAGGACCTAAATTAGCCGTACTCCCCGGAACTGTAATTTTTAACATGTCCCCTTCAGTCATTGTACTGTAACTCCACTTAATTGCTGAAGGAATGTTTCTTCGTCATTTGGAAGAACAATCGGTTTAATTTCAGAAACATCAATAGCTGTGTTTGGATCTTTTAATCCGTTTCCAGTTAATACAGCTACAACCTTACTGCCTTCTGCAATTAAGCCTAATTTACGATGTTTGATTAAACCTGCAATAGATGCACAAGAACCTGGCTCAGCAAAAACACCTTCTTCACGTGCAATTAATTGATAGGCTTCTAAAATTTCCTCATCTGTTACTGAGTCAATACGTCCTTCAGACTCTTCCTTCGCTTTAACAGCTGTTTCCCAGCTTGCTGGATTACCGATACGAATAGCTGTAGCGACAGTTTCTGGATTTGCAATTGGCTCACCACGAACAATTGCAGCTGCTCCTTCTGCCTGGAATCCATGAATCTTTGGAAGGCCTGTTTGTTTCTTTTCGTTATACTCTTTGAAGCCTTTCCAGTATGCAGTAATATTTCCAGCGTTTCCGACAGGGATTGCTAAATAGTCAGGTGCACTGCCTAGCTGCTCACACACTTCAAATGCAGCTGTTTTTTGTCCTTCGATACGATATGGATTAACAGAGTTAACTAATGTAATCGGTAATTTTTTGCTAATATTTCGAACCATTGTTAATGCATGATCAAAATTACCTTGAATTGCGTAAATTTCCGCTCCATACATAACTGCTTGTGCTAATTTACCAAAAGCAATTTTCCCATCAGGAATAAGAACAATACACTTCATATTTGCTCTTGCCGCGTACGCAGCTGCTGCAGCAGATGTATTACCAGTAGAGGCACAAATAACAGTGTCACTGCCTTCTTCCTTAGCCTTTGCAACAGCCATAACCATACCACGGTCTTTAAAAGAACCAGTTGGATTTGTTCCCTCTGTTTTTACATAAAGCTCAACACCTAGCTTTTCAGATAGCTTAGGTAGATGAATAAGAGGCGTATTCCCCTCCTGTAAAGTAAGTTTTGGTGTATTTTCAGTTACAGGTAAAAATTCTGCAAATTCTTGGATAAGGCCTTTCCACATCATATTGATCCGTTCCCTTCTACACGATACGTGCTTTTAACTTCTTCGACTACTTCTAAGTCATTTAATTGCTGTAAAATATCTTCAAAATCACTTTGAGCTGCTTTATGTGTGACAATGACGATTTCTGCTAGGTTACTATTCTTAATAGGTAATTGAAGGATTTTTTCAAAGCTCACGCCTCTTTCTGAGAAAAGAGATGTAATATTTGAAAATGCTCCAACCTGATCCTTCGCACTAATTCTTAAGAAATGCTGAGCGTAAATATGCTCTGGACTTTTTAATTGTTTATCAAATTGAGGGTCAACAGCACTGCGGCCATTCACATTCAATCTCATATTTTTCATTACTCCAACTAAATCGGAAACTACCGATGTTGCCGTAGGAAGACTTCCGGCACCAGGACCGTAGAACATTGTCT
Source organism: Metabacillus sp. YM-086 (assembly GCF_048059995.1). Lineage (NCBI taxonomy): Bacteria > Bacillati > Bacillota > Bacilli > Caryophanales > Bacillaceae > Metabacillus > Metabacillus sp. YM-086. The sequence goes on from NZ_JBLUOI010000043.1 coordinate 7,459, forward strand.
CTCCAACAGCTTCACCATAAACATAAACAGCGTTGTACTCATCGTTTACTGCTGCAAGTGGATGTGTTTCTGGTAATAATGTTGGTTCAACAGACACTTCAATCTTTCCATTATCACGTTCTGCAATTCCAATTAGCTTCATTGTGTAGCCTAGTCGCTTACTGTAGCTGATATCATCATCAGATACACTAGAAATCCCCTTAACATTTACATCATCTAAATCAACATGCATGGAGAATCCTAGTCTTGCAAGGATTGCCATTTTTCTTGCTGCATCCAAGCCTTCTACATCTGAAGTTGGATCTGCTTCTGCAAAGCCTAAGTCTTGTGCTTCTTTTAGTACCTCATCATAGGCACTGCCTTGCTTTGTCATTTTTGTTAAAATAAAGTTTGTTGTACCGTTAACAATTCCCATCATCTTCGTAATACGATCTGAAGCTAAGCCCTCAGCAAGTGTACGTAGAATTGGAATACCACCAGCTACACTCGCCTCATAAAATAGGTCACAGCCGTTATCAGTTGCAATTGAAAGCAATTCTGTTCCGTAAACAGCCATTAAATCCTTGTTTGCCGTAACAACATGCTTTTTAGCCTTCAGTGCTTCAATGAGGTGTTTACGAGTTTCTTCAACCCCACCCATTACCTCAATCACAACATCTATCTCAGGATTTTTAATCACATCGTCCACATCTGTTGTAAGCATTTCTTTATCAATATGAACTTGTCTTTCTTTTTCTAACGTTTTTACGACAACCTTTTTAACCTTAACAGGGCAGCCTACTTGGTGCATAAGTTTATCTTGATGGTCTTCTATAATCTTTACAACACCACTACCAACCGTACCAAGACCTAAAAGTCCAACATGAATTGCCTCCACAATATCCCACTCCTTTTTGTTTATCTATAAAGTACAATTGTACTCTCATAAAAGACACAATGAATATACTTGTCATTATAAAATGTAAAGAACTGTTTTACAAGGGTGAATTTTCAGTTTTTATAATAAAAACGTTTTCAAGTTAAAAATACGGACATAATTAACCTTTTCTTCAAACATCATCAAATCGTTACTTTCGTTTTAGGTTCTTCTCCACTTAGAACAGCTTTAATATTCATTGCACAAAGATTCATCATTGAATATCTCGTTTCAAGACTGGCACTGCCGATGTGTGGAAGTGCCACAACATTGTTCAGTCCCACTAAAGGATGATCAGCCTGTATTGGTTCATGTAGAAACACATCAAGTCCTGCTGCTGCAATTTCTTTATTTACTAAAGCATGATAAAGGTCCTCTTCACTTACTACGGCACCTCTACTTGCATTAATGAAAATTCCTGTTTTTTTCATTTTCCTAAATGCCTCTAAATCAAATAGATTCTTTGTTTCATTTGTTAGTGGTGCAAGGCATACAACGAAATCAGCGGAACTTAATAGCTCATCAAACTGACAAAACTTTGCTCCTAATGTTGTTTCAGCTTCTTCATTTCTAGATCGATTATGATAAAGAATCTTCATGTCAAAACCAGTTGCCCGCTTCGCAACAGCTTGTCCTATTTTCCCCATTCCAACAATGCCGATCGTTTTATGATGAACATCGTGACCAGCTAAAAGAAGAGGAGCCCAGCTTTTCCATTGATTATCTTTTACATAATCCGCTGCCTCTATTAATCTTCGTGCTGATGCAAGTAATAACCCAAACGTTAAATCAGCTGTTGTATCTGTAAGGATATCAGGAGTATTGCATACAACTATCCCTTTTTCATTAGCATATTGTACATTAATATTATCAAATCCAACCGCTAAATTGGCCACAACTTTAAGCTGAGTTCCTTTGTCTAGTAACTCCTGATCAATTGAATCAGAAAGCATCGTTAACAAAGCATCTGCGTTTGTTACTTTTTCAAGCAGCACCTCTCTAGGGCATGGCTTCTCTTTCTCAGGCCACATTTCAACATCAGCTATTTCATAAAGTGGCTGCAGCTGTTCTTCTGAGCATTTTCTTGTTACATATATGTAAGGCCTTTTCATTTTCTCACCTCTTACGTTAGTTTAAGACAATATATATTTTACCATAATTTTCAATGGCTGCTTACTAGGGACGTAACCGATCGAAGTTTTTCCGGTTATCCTGAAGAATGGAACTCGGTTGGTGGATATAAGAGGAGTTTTTCCGGTTATCCTGAAGAATGGAACTCGGTTGGTGGATATAAACGGAGTTTTTCCGGTTATCCTGAAGAAT
>NZ_JBLUOI010000043.1:9793-45222 GCF_048059995.1 Metabacillus sp. YM-086
TGTCCGGTTATCCTGAAGAATGGAACTCGGTTGGTGGATATAAACGGAGTTTTTCCGGTTATCCTGAAGAATGGGACTCGATTGGTGGATATAAGCGGAGTTTTTCCGGTTAAGCAAAGTAAAATGGTCCATTTTCATCTTTGATTAAATAGGCGGAATCTTTCCGTCTATTTAATCTATTTTTTGTGCTATTTCTTCATTAAGAGGAATTTCTCCGCTTATTTCCTGGGATTCTTGTAGATTTCGAAATTAATACAAAAAATGCTTGGAGCATATATATGTCTCCAAGCATTTTCCTTTGCTGAACTACATGTTAAATTTAATCCTAGTGCTAATAACTATATGAAAAGCAATATTTATACGTATTTTGTACTTTAAAACCGAACCCTTTAGGAAAATCAGGGCTGGTTTAAACCTTAAACCTACCTTATAGCAAGCCAATCAATTGCAGGGACCGTGATTCTTCTCGTTTTTATCGTTAACATACTTGAGTAAGCTTTTAAAAATTCTTCATACTGTCCTGATTTGTTTAAGATTTCTTTCATTCGCTCTTCAAATCTCGGCTTTTGATCTTCTGGTGATAAATAGTATTCTTCGACACACTCAAAATAATGAATTGGAAATAGCAGTCTGCTGTATATTAGTCTCCAGGAAAAGGGAGATAGAGGAGTGGTACGATCATACTCTTCGAGGAATTTAAATCCCTCTGATCTAAACTGTTCTGATTTTTCCAAGAAATACTGCCTCATATATTCCGCTAAATCCCGGCTACTATGATCAAACACCCAATCTGTTGGAGACTTTATACACATGCTAGGATTCCATGTATATTCATGAAACCGTTGGTGACAAATTGTCCCAGAATCAATCGGCTGTGGTTCTTCATCCAATTCTGTATCAACTAAATATTGTATAGCATTTTCTGATAATCCCACATAATAAGGAAAAGATTCAACAAACAACTTTTCAAATGTAGAAAGAGGTTGACTTTGAACTTTCCCCCTCCAGAACATCTCCAATTGATCCAGTCTTTTTTCCCAAAGAATTTTCCACTGACCGATACGCTGCGTTTTCGATACTTGATATGGATAAGCCCTTGCTTTCGAATGAAAACGCGCTAAATCCCTTCCTAATAGGTTAAACCTGCCTTGTGTATAGGCTGAACATTTTAGTACAGCATATCTAACTGAATCTTGCTCAAAAAACAAGTGATTTTGTTTCGTTAAGACCATCGTGGCTATATGAGGTTCCCCTTTTTCAAGCATATATTGACTTAATTGATACAATTCATAGAGCTCTTCCTCTTCAATATGTGAAACAGGAACAATGATAAATTGATTATTATGCAGGCTAAACGAGTCATAATGCCCTAATTTACTTATTTCTCTTACCTTTATCCCATACTCTTCATAAATGGTTTGTTTCATTTCCTTATCCTCCCAGCAATAACCTCCATACTAATCATAATCATTTATTCTTATCTTTATGATTAGACTAAAAAGAAAATAAGTTATTAGAAGGAAATTACCCCTCTATAAAGAATTTTATCTTTAATCAGGTTATTAGAGAGTAAAACAAGGGAATGATTAGAAATGAACAGATTCACAAAATACGATAAGATACGTTTTTTATCCGTATATATCAGTGAGTCATCTCATACAATGAATAAATACACAACGTAAAAAGTCTCGTTTCCTGACGAGCCTGAAAGGGAAAGACAGAGGTATTTAGCACTTATCTTATATTAAAAAATAACTTCTGTGAAATTACTTTCATAACGTACAAAAAAAGAATTGGGTGATAAGATGAAAAGTGAAGAGAAAATGGACATTGTTGAAAAAACAGCAAGAGATTGGCTAGTTAAACGAGGTGTAAAGCTTGAGGATATCGCAGACCTTGTATACTTCTTACAAGAAAAGTATCATCCTGATCTCTCAATGGACGATTGCTTAGATAATGTAGATCGTGTGCTTACAAAAAGAGAAGTACAAAACGCCATTCTTACAGGAATTCAATTTGATATTCTCGCTGAAAAGGGACAACTAGAAGAGCCTCTTCAATCTATTATCGGCACTGATGAAAGTCTTTATGGAGTAGATGAGATTTTAGCATTTTCAATTGTTAACATATACGGCTCCATCGGCTTTACTAACTATGGATATATTGACAAAATGAAGCCAGGCATCCTTCAATACCTTAATGATAAATCAGGTGGAAAATGTCACACATTCTTAGATGACATTGTTGGCGCAATAGCAGCAGCAGCTTCAAGCAGGCTTGCTCATCGTGCTAGAGATGTAGAATAAATAAGGATTTAAAAAAGCTACTTCCATTATGAAAGTAGCTTTTTTATATTGTGCTTCAATTTATATTTTTCAGGTAATCACTCAATGAATCTACTGTATAAGTTGGTTGGCTGCTGTATTGCTTTAGTAGCTCCTTCGTTGTTACACCAGTATGGACAAGAAGCGTATCAATTCCACAATTCATGCCAGCCATTATATCTGTATCGTAATTATCACCAACCATTAATGTATCTTCTTTTGCTACCCCCAATACCTCCAGTGCTTGTTCAACAATAATTTTCTCCGGCTTCCCAATAAATATAGGTGCTGTATTAGTTGATACAGCTATAACGGATGTTAACGCACCATTTCCAGGTAATAACCCTCTTTCAGTAGGAATTGCGATATCCGCGTTTGTGGAAATGAAGGCTGCACCGTTTCGTACCGCAATGCAGGCTCTGGCATATTTTTCATAAGATATGTCTCGGTCAATTCCCACAACAACAAAATCTGGATTTTCATCAACTAAATGAAGTCCACCTGTTTGAAGAGCCTCCCTTAAGCCTTCTTCCCCTATCATATAAACAGTAGCCTGATCCTTTTTTTGTGCGATATAATTCGCTGTTGCCTGACTTGTCGTAAATACCCGATCCTCTGATGCCTGTATTTGAAATTCATTTAATTTCTTAGCAACTTGTTTAGGTGTTTGAGAAGAGTTGTTCGTCACAAACAGATATGGAATCTCATTTCTAACTAAATAGTCAACAAAATGACCTGCTTCCTCAATCCTCTCAGTTCCTTTATACATCGTTCCATCTAAGTCGATTAAATACCCTTTGTATTTTTTCAAACGTATTCCCCCTAGTTGTTTAACCTATTATTGAAAGTCTAGTAATAAAAACAAAGAGGATGACAAGTATTCGTCATCCTAATGGTTTAAATGCTGAGACCGGCCCTAATTCATTTTCTATGTAACTTCGAACTTGTGCTGGAAATGAAGTAATTCCTGCTTTATGAGAAGTAACAACCTGTTGTAGCTCCTCATGATTTATCTCTAAATAATCCTGAACAAGTTTTTTTCTAAGAAGGATAACTTGTTTTAAATCATTTCCCTGTTCTTGAGTAACTACTTTTTCATCTAAAAGTATGTCGATAATGTCTTCGTAACTGCCAGGATCTCTCATAATGAATCCATCAATCATCGAATTTCCAACATCAATGATCGTTTCAATGAACATATGACAAATTCTTTCTAGTCCTGCCTTCTCTATTTCTTGATTCCAAGATGATTGGTTATTAAAGAGTTTTATCTGGTTTTCTAGAAATGTTAATTTCGCCTCTATTTGGTCTCGATCTACAAAATACAAGTCATCACCTTCCTATACTAAAGCAACACGTTCCTTCTGTAATTGTCCAGGCCTTGCATAAAAGTAACCTTGTGCTAAATCAACCTGGTTTCTTTTGAGAACCTCTGCTTCTTCTTCCTTTTCAATACCTTCTGCTACTACTAAGGAGCCTGTTTCTCTAGCAATTAAAATAAGTCCTTTTAGCATTGATTCCTTTACCTTGCTCGTGTCAATATCTTGAATGACGGATCGATCTATTTTTATAATGTCCGGAAGAAGCTCACTTATTGTATGTAAACTAGAATATCCTGCTCCTGTGTCATCAACTGCTATTCTAAAGCCCTTTTGACGTAATTGTTTTATATTATCATGGAAAAATTTTAAGCCTTCAATTGAATCTCGTTCAGTTACTTCAAAAATCATTCTTCTAGGCTCGATATCAGGGTATCGCGTTAACAGTTTTTCTAGTCCAGGAATAAACCGTTTATTTCCAAGAGTAATTGGAGTGAAGTTTAAAAATACATCATCCATACAACCTACTGAATGGATCAAATGAAATGCTTTCTCTAGGACTAAAAGTTCAAGATCATAAATTAAATTGGATTGCCTGGCTAATGAAAATAATTGTAAAGGACTCTCAAATGCAGTATCTTTAGGTCCTCTTGTCAAAAACTCCCACGCTTTAATTTGATTTGTTGATAGGTCTATGATTGGTTGAGCCAACAGACTAATATCCTGCTTTTGAATAATATCACGCATTTTTAATAACGTTTCTATATATCGTGACTGAATTCGCTTTTCAGCCATTGCCACTGCTTGTTGTTGTGCTGTATATAGTGCATCCTGGATCGTTGAGTGCTCTCTTTCAATGAACATATAACCAATTTCAAAAGAATGGTTAAAATAAGGATACTTTGTAAACATCCATCTTTCTAACCTTGGCACTAGTGTTCGAATGAGATTCTCAATATGTACAACACTTTGCTTTTCATCATTTATTTTAAAGAAAATGGTTAATCCTTCACTGTAATAATCGTGAACAACAAGTAAGTCTAAGTTGTATGGGGAATCTTCAACAATGCTTTTGAATCCCATTCTTAGATCTCTTTTATATTCCTCTAATTGTACCGGTTCCAATTGTTGAGAAAATTCACGAAGATTCGAGATAGTCATGACTACTACAGCAACCTGATGTCCGCTTAACATCGCTTGATGGACGGCTTCTAAAATCGGGTCTCGAAGTACAAATTTAGGTGGATAGAATTTTAATTTGCTTTTATGTAAAAATAGTTTACTCCATTTTCTTAAACGCCTATAATGTTTTTCACAAAGCCCACTTATCATATTATGTACTCAACCCTTCTGACATTAACTATATGTAGTAACATTTTAACATATTTTTCTGTTTTTCGACTTTTTTTTGTAAAAAATTATTTCCATCCTGTTCCTTTTATGATTGAGGTTTTCTCAGGACTTATTTCTTCTGATATGATAAGGGTATGGATGAAATTTGGGTAAATAAGGAGAGATATAATGTCTGAACGATTTTTTTTATATGATGATACAGTTGATACAAAAACAAGGTTTGTAAGCTTTGTGGGGGAAAATCAGCGATTCGATCTGGCCATTGTTCAGAGCGACCGTTATTATGGTAAGCATCTTGTTTTGGATATACAAAGTAATCGCTTTGCCATTATTGGTGAGGATGATTTAAAGGAACCAGGATACATAGAATATGCTTATCAGCTAAATGAGGAAGATGCAGCAGAGCTCCGTGATTTTTTATATGAATTAATGTGATGTATGGTAAGGTGATTTTCCGTAGAAACTACCGATTAAAAGGTAGGTGACCTATGATGGATGATAAAGAAAAAGAAACGTATACCGATTTTTCAAATGTAGAAACACAGCGTAACTTTTTAATTCCTGAACAACTTCCAGAGGGTCCTTATGGTTCACCGCGAAATAAGGACGAGCCTGTTACTAATAAAAGTACACCTTGGAAGGAAGGGCAACGTTATTATAGTGCCTTTAATTACGAGAATAAATCACTTCATCAAAATTTGGAGCGACATGATATGCCGGCTCATCCAACCCATGATGACCCCAACAAAAACGAAGAACCACCTTATACGTCAAAATAAGATGGTTAACTTAGGATAACGTGACTAGTTTTTGTCACGTTATTTTTTTATTCTTTTTAGAACAAAGTACGCACAGCCGAAATTACAGTATTCAAATATGTACTCATCAAGGGTACTAATTTTTGTGTCATAGGTTGCTTTTTGATTTTGATCATCAAAAAAACCACGAAGTCTTAACTGACTATAGCCCCAATCTCCAACAATAAAATCATATTTATTTAAAATTTCGCTGTATCTTTCCTTAAAAGCCTCTTCGTTAAAACCGTTTTTTTCTTCTTTTACTAATTCAAAATGTTGGTTTTGAACACTTATCATGATTTCACCTCATCCATATTCCTTATTCTTATCATAATCTAAACATCTTCAACCATCAATTGCTAAGAAAATTTCATGACACTTTGGTAACTATAAAAGAAGAGGAGGTGCTAATAATGATAAAAACCAAATTAGCGATTAGTATTGTAGGTTTATCTTTATTAACAGCATGTCAGTACGGTGCAGAAGAGGATTCTTCTTTTATGCATGAAAGTGGAAATACAATAAATGTAAGTGATCGTACTGATTTGTACAACGAGGAAGGTTCGCCAAATGCAAATGATAAAGGAGCAAACTTTGGATTTGTTCGACATCAAAAAAGTGGCATTCCTCAAGATATAGCCTATACTCCTACACCTGGAATGGACCGAGAAGCTGTTGCCAATTCGATTAGCAGCTTAAGTGTCCAGCTTCCTAACGTAAATGATGTTGCAACATTAGTTACAGATGAAGAAGTGTTAGTCGCTTATGAAACAGATTCAGATAATCGTTTTGAAACAGCCGATCAAGTAAAGAAAACAGCTTTATCAGTTATACCGCGTTATTATCACGTGTACGTTTCTGATAATCCAAATATGATTCAGCAAATCCAAGCGTATAGTCCACTTGATTCAACAAGTCGAGATATTGATGAAATCTTAACAGATACAATAAACAAGATGCTTGAGTCTCCTCAAGGCCGTGCTTTAAATAATGGCGAAAATGCTAATGGAGAAGGCTATGGAGAAATGAATGAAGATATCGATGATGATATGAAGGATGATTATGAAAAATCCCGTTACGAGAAGGAAAAAATGCAATAAAGATAAATGGAACTGTCATTTGACAGTTCCATTTTTCCACGTTATTAAGCCTGTGCTTGTTTCTGCTTAGCTGCAGAATTTACTTGTTCATCTGCATGATAGGATGAACGAACAAGCGGACCAGCTTCACAGTGGCTAAAGCCTTTACTCAATGCAATTTCACGAAGTTCAGCAAATTCATCTGGATGATAATATTTTTGAACTTTAAGGTGTTTTTTCGTTGGTTGTAGATATTGACCAATTGTCATAATATCCACATCATGAGCACGTAAATCATCCATTGTTTCAATGATTTGCTCTTTTGTTTCTCCAAGACCAATCATGATACTTGATTTAGTTGGAATTTCAGGTTGCATTTCTTTAGCCCGTTGTAAAAATTCTAAAGAACGATCATATTTCGCACGAGCACGAACTCTAGGTGTTAGCTCACGAACTGTTTCAATATTATGGTTAAGGATATCAGGTTTTGCATCCATTAACATCTTAAGATTCTCATAAACGCCACCCATATCTGAAGGTAGCACTTCAATTGTTGTAAACGGACTTTTGCGTCGAATCGCACGAACTGTTTCAGCAAATACTTGTGCTCCACCATCTTTTAGGTCATCACGAGCTACAGCAGTTACAACTGCATGTTTAAGATTCATAAGAGCAACCGAGTCTGCTACGCGTTCTGGTTCTGCTAGGTCTAATTCAGTAGGAAGTCCTGTTTTAACGGCACAGAATCGGCATGCACGAGTACATACAGCACCTAAAATCATAAACGTAGCTGTACGACGAACAGCCCAACATTCATGAATATTTGGACATCTAGCCTCTTCACAGACAGTGTGTAGGTTTTGCTCTCTCATCAGCTTTTTTAGATCTGTATAGTTCTCGTTCGTGTTTAATTTTATTTTTAACCATTCTGGCTTACGTAGATATTCTTCCTTTTTCGCCATCTGATTCATCTCCATTATGTAATCTATTTATCGTTGTCCACTAATCTAACTATTTCAATATACGTTTCCACTTTAACATAAGGAAACGAGTCGGACAAGGAAAAGGACTGTATGTAATTTCTAACATTTTCTATTAATGAAATACAAATTGAAAACCAAACTATAAAAAGATACTTCCATGGGCAGTTATTGACAAGGATTGGACTTTTACTGGCAGTATTACCTTTTACATTGAAACCAGGTACCACTGCCAGTGAAGGTGTGATTCAATTTGGAACAAATGAAAGGAGCTCATTACTGTGCAAAAAGTACTTTCCTTTATGATCATCTTCTTCATAATGATCTCTGTTTCAGCACATCAAGTTGCCAATGCTGCTGAAAAAACCGACCAAGAAAAAGAATATGAAAAGCTAATGAGCTTATATACAAAAGTAGAAACATTAACGAACATACCTTGGTATGTGTTAGCTGCAATTGATCAATATGAAAGAAATGTCCGTCATTCTAGAAAAGACATTCCCAAAGCTAACGGGTCCATTGAAATTTATGTCAAACCCGAAGTATGGGCAGGGCCCCTCAATCCAAATATGCAGGATACCAATCCTAGAAGCATAGGTTTATTTGGTGGAATTGGAGAGGATGGTAATGGAGATCAGGTTGCCGATCCAACAAATGACGAGGACATCCTCTATTCTTTTGCGCATTATTTACAATCATATGGATCAGATTTGGAAAATTTAAAGATTGGCTTATGGGATTATTATCAACGTGATAAAACAGTTGGACTCATTTTAGGTCATATGAAATTATATAAAAAATATGGCCACTTGGATTTAGATAAGCATGCATTCCCTGTCCCTCTACAACATAACTATAGTTACAAAAATACGTGGGGAGATGCCCGCGGCTGGGGTGGCAGAAGAATCCATGAGGGAACCGACATTTTTGCAAATTACGGGGTTCCAGTAAGAGCAACTTGTTACGGAGTTGTTGAGATGAAGGGGTGGAATCGATATGGTGGTTGGAGAGTAGGAATACGCGATATCGACAATACGTACCATTATTTTGCCCATTTAAATGGTTTTGCAGATGGCCTCCAAACAGGACAAGTTGTAGAGCCAGGTCAATTAATTGGATCAGTAGGAAGCTCTGGATATGGTCCTCCTGGTACCGCAGGAAAATTCCCACCACATCTACACTATGGCCTTTATAAAGATAACGGTCGAACCGAATGGTCATTTGATCCGTATCCTCACCTGAAATCTTGGGAACGAGCTGACCGAAAAAGAAAATAGTATCGACAAAACTCGGGGCGTGCCTGTCACTTCCCGAAATGTACAAAAAAGAGGCTGATTTTCTCAGCCTCTTCTCATTTATTTTTGTTTTGCTTTAATTACAGCATTTGTAATACTTGCCGCAAGGCCTCCCCAAACGACTACAATACCGATTACCATCATTGCAATAGCAGATGTACTCATTATTGAGAAACCTCCTTATTCTTTGAAGTTGTTGATTCATTTTGCTTTTTATTTGTTACCGAGAACAGTACTCCAACTAAGACTGCTCCAATAGCTACCGTCCAACCCCAATTAAAGAGGAATTCACGAGGGTAGTCACCATATTCGCTTGTTAAGTTTGTTCTTAAGTTATCGAACATCATATATCCTAGTACGATTGGAGTGATAAAACCTAAGCATACTCTCCACCAAGTACCTAATTGAATGTCTGACAGCTCATTAGCATGCTTTTGAATATTCTTTAATTCCTTTGCAAACCATGCAATTGCAATTACTTCAATGAAACCAGCTAATGTAATACCAAATGTATTAATGAAGTAGTCAACTGAATCTAGGAAATATAGACCACCTCTTGTAGCGAATAGTAATGAGATAACAGCAGCTAACCCACCACCAATTGCAACAGCCTTTGTACGAGATACTTTAAACTTCTCTTGAATACCTGCAACATATGTTTCTGTAATGGAAATCAAGGATGTTAAACCTGCTAATATTAATGAACCAAAGAATAGGAACCCAAATAATCCATTAAAAGCAGGGAATTCATTAATAATTTGTGGGAATACAACAAATGCTAGACCAACACCAGAAGAAACTACTTCTGCTACAGGAACTCCTTGCTGTGCTGCCATAAATCCTAATGCACTAAATACTCCAATACCAGCAAGAACTTCGAATGCTGAGTTTCCGAAACCAGTAATAAAAGCATTGTTTGTAATATCAGATTTTTTAGGAAGATAACTTGAATAAGTAATCATAATAGCAAATGCAATCGATAAACTAAAGAAGATCTGTCCGTAAGCCGCAACCCATACTTTACCATCTAGGATTTTACTCCAATCTGGTTTGAAGAACGCATCTAATCCTTGAGCAGCTCCATCAAGTGTTAAAGCGCGAATAACGATAATAGTAAACATAATAACTAAAACTGGAATAAATACTTTATTAGCTGCTTCAATACCTTTTTTAACACCCGCAAATAAAACGCCTAAAGTAACAATCCAAACTAAGATAAGTGGAATTAAAACCCCTGGTACTAGCCCACCAAATTGACCAGGCTTTTCTGCTAGTTGTAGGTACTCACCGAATAAGAATCCTTCTGTATCAGTACCCCAATTTTGGTTAAATGCAAAAACAGAATAAGATGAAGCCCAAGCGATAATAACTGGATAGTAACATGAAATAACAAATGCGATAGCAACCTGCCACCAGCCCAACCATGAACTTCCCTTACCAACTTTACCGAAAGTTGTAGGAGCAGATCCACGATATTTATGTCCTAGTGTAAACTCCATTACTAGTAATGGGATACCAGCTGTTAACAAAGCAAATAGATATGGTAAGAAAAATGCTCCTCCTCCATTTTCATATGCTGTTGCCGGAAATCTCCAGATATTTCCTAAACCTACTGCAGAACCAACAGCTGCTAGAATAAAGCCAGCCCTTGTCCCCCACTGTGGGCGATTTTCCATAATATTTTCCTCCTCTTCTCATCTCTCACTTAAATGTGGAAACAATTAGAAATTATATAATTTTCTGATTATTTATTATAATCTATACATAGTATAATCGGACATTATGCCTATGTCTATAAAAAATTTTTAAAAAATACTATTTTAAGATGATATTTTCAGAAATTTTAGATTCTATTAAATAGAATATGGAAATACTTTATACATTTTCAAACAAAGACAGATTTTCCCTTTAACTCTTTAATTCTTAAAAGTTGTAAAATGAAATAGTCACCATAAATATTTTTTAACTTCTAAATATTCAGTATCTTTCGACCCTACCTTATATTAATAAAAAATAGATATTACTATTCAAGGAATAACATTACAAAGAAATGAAAAAAAAAGAAAGGCGAATCGCCTTCCTTTTTATACTGCTTTTGCTCTTTTTGCAAAAATGAAAATAAACCCTACTAATAAGATAGATATTGTAAGTAAACCAACTAAACTACTACCCGTAAAACCTAAAACAAGATAACCGATTGTAGCAACGCCTCCACCAATTAAGGCGTAAGGTAACTGAGTCAATACGTGATCAATGTGATGACTTCCTGCTCCTGTAGAGGATAGTATTGTCGTATCAGAAATTGGTGAACAATGATCACCTAATACAGAACCTGCAAGAACTGCTGCCATAGCCGCAAGCAACATGTTAATATCAGTAGCTGCTGTAATTTCACCTGCAATTGGTAACATGATTCCAAAAGTTCCCCAAGAAGTACCAGTTGCAAACGCCATGAATGCTGCCAATATAAACATTACGACTGGAAGATACGATAAGTTAAGGTTAGATTTTTCAACAATTCCCGCTAAATATTCCCCTGTACTTAATTGACCGATCAAATCTACAATAACCCACGCAAATAACAGGATGTAGATAGCTGGTAGCATTGATTTAACACCTTCAATGATTGCAAGGGGCAAATAACGTCCATTAATTCCTCTACTAAAAAATAATATGATGGTGATTGCTAGTCCAAATAGTCCGCCATATAATAGCGATGCTGAAACATCTGTATTTTCAAAGATTGCAAAAATATCTACAGCTGATTTGTCTTCAATTGCTGAATAACCCGTATAAAGCATCGATGCCACTGTACCAATAATTAAAGAAAGAATAGGCCAAACAAGGTTACCAATCGTGCCTTTATCACTTGTTGGTAAATCTTCTTTAATTTCACCCAATGCTTCTTTGGAAGGATCAACTACTTGTCCAGTTTGAATCGCACGATCTTCATGAACTTTCATGCTGCCAATATTAATATTGAAATAAGCTACTGCAAACACAAGAACCAATGCAGCAAAAACATAGTAGTTCATCGGAATCATTGTCATAAATGCGCCAAGCGGTGTAAACTCAGTAACACCATGAGTAGTTAAAATTGTCGCAATCATTGCAATGATATATGCTCCCCAGCTTGAAATTGGTGAAACAACACAAACTGGTGCTGATGTTGAATCAATAATATAAGCAAGTTTAGCCCGTGAAACCTTTTGACGATCAGTAATCGGACGACTAACTTGTCCAACGGCAAGTGCATTAAAATAATCATCAATGAAAATGAGTATTCCTAATATTGCTGCTGTAAATTGAGCTCCTGTTCGAGTTTTTACACGCTTTTGTGCCCACTCACCAAAAGCACGACTCCCGCCTGAGATAGAAATAAGTGCTGTAACAATTCCTAAGATTAACAAGAATAATATGATATAAACATTCCAAGTGTTTAATTCACCTTCAGAAATGAAAATACCTTTAACAGCATTTATTATGACCATCCCGGAATCTGCGATTGAAAAATCCTTTAGTAATAACGCTGCTGATACAATCCCCACGCCTAGAGATAACAAAACTCTCCTTGTTAAGATAACCATTAAGATGGCGATTATCGGGGGAATAATTGAAAAAATAGTGCCTGACATGATGTAAAATGCCTCCCTGTTTTTATTATTGGAAGGGCTTATACTGATTGTAAGGAACAATGCACCCTAAAAAAGTGCATAGAAAAAGAGTAACGATAGAAAATAACTATCATTACTCTTATTTGAATAATGTTATGTTATCCTCCATCTCGATCAGTAGCCCTCCATTATAGTTTTCTATAATGACAGTATTACCTTTATTCAACGTAATACCAGCAAATGCAGCCTGACTAGCCAGCATTCACTTCGGCAAAAACCCCTTTTCAATACGTTCATCGTTGTCATTCTCACATATTGTACTCTTGGTTTCTGCGCCTCTACCTCATCATGAGATAAGGTGATGTAGGTCAATATTTAATTAACTTTCAATAGTTTAGCAAAATAGTAGTCATATGACAACTATGGAATTGCTGGTAATTCAATGGCAGGTGCATTTTCTCCGCTTCCATTATTATAATACTGCGGTACATCACCGTGAGCTGCAATGTCAACAATAGGAATTGTATTAGTAATCGTAACAGGCTTTGTTGAGAAGGGGATAACAACCTGGACAGTTACTTCCACAATAACAGATATTTCATGAACAGCACTGTTAATTCCATATTCCTTTAATGTTCTTTTTATATCGGTATGTACATCACCTATTAAGTAAAAACGAACTGGAATATCTGGACCTATAGTACTTAAAATTGCATTATCCGTTATTTGCCCCAGCGGAATCGAATAAACAATTCCATCATCTAATTCCATTTCCTGATTGTCTGTTGTATGAAAATTTCCTTTTTCAATTTCGGTTAATTTCCTTGTGATGTTATCAGTAATTCGATCTAATTCTGCTCGAACAACTGCTGAATTAAATCGGATTGTGTTTGTATTGCCGTTGTTATCCTTATCTATTATAACAAGGTTTTCTTGATCTTTCTCTGTTTCTTCCTTTACAGCTTCATGAATAATCGTTGTTGCAATGGAAGAAGCTTCTAGCTTTGCGATATCCATAATAGCTGGCTCTACTTTGCTATCTACATACCAAAAACTACTGGCTGTCAGAAACGTAAATATAACAAGTGTTAACAACAGTACATATCGAAAAGGTAAAGGCCCTTTGCGCGGGCGTCGACCGCGAAACTTAGCCAAAACAAATCCCTCCTTTACAAGCTATGTTTATGCATGACAGGAGGGATGTACGCTTACTTTTTTATTCATTCTAAACTTTTTATTGTTTTAGGACAATACAGGCTTGCTTCTTACTTAAGCCATTTTTAGTAAAGCATCTTTTCCTGTTGTTCCCACAGTGATTCCCAGTTTTTCTGCTTCATATGTGACAGATTCCAGTGGCGCTTCGAGTAATTGATCAATTGTACGGACACCAACAGCACGACCAGCAATAATTCCTCGGTCTTTAAGCTTTTCATTTAATAATGCAACATCAAGTGCTCCGCACATGATATATCCTTTATCGTTTGTAACTGCCATAAAATTTGTTTTAGGCAACGCAACTGTAATCGCTGTGAACTGCTTTCCTTCTATAACAACTGGAGTCATTGTAACCATTGTGTATCTACACTCCTTTCTTGATATATTCTTATGAATTAAGAAAGGATACGTGTAGATATGTGCCTATTCAATTCTAGATTTTTCACCTAACTTCCAAGCTAATAAATCTCTCAATAATTCAGGCATAAAAAACACTTTTTTCTCGGCATGACCGATTTCAGGATATAGTGGACCGAGAGTAAACATATCGATCGTCGCAACAGCATAAATTCTTTCAGGCGAAATGGGTTTGCCATTAACAACTATTTCTTTCACATGATCTTTGCCATCCTCTAACGTTTCCATGTTTACTTCAATCCCATCAAAAACCATTCGTCCCATTACTTTTCCTCTAAAGCCAAGACCTTTTAGCTTTAAATGTTCCATCTTCTCATCTCTCGATTGAACAATAACTTCTTTAAGAACATCACCTTTTAAATAAACCTTACACGGATTTATTGGATGTGGACAAATGCGATGAAGATCTTTTCTTGTGACAGATCCTTTTTGTAATGGCTCTAAAAGAATACCTGAGTTCACCATTGCAACCTCTCCATCACACCACTCCTTTATTGATTGAACAAGGAGTTTTGGGAATTCAGATTCTTGGTACCAATCTAAAGAAAGACCATTTTTTGAGACACCAATTACCTCCGAAAGAATGTTATCGGCTTGTCTTGAAGATTCTTGTAGCCATAACTCTGTTTCATTACATACTATTTTCTGCTCCTCTATTGGAAATAGAGAAGCTTTATACTGATGAAGTTTATTAGTCTCAAGACAAATAGATAAAGAAATATGCCCAACATATTGACCATATTTTCCTGCACCTGCGATTAGAGTGTTATGAAGCTCAATCCCTTCTTTCAGAACATGATGGGTATGACCTCCGATAATTACATCAATATCAGGAAACTCTTTTGCTATAATTTCGTCATCACTTATTCCCAAATGAGACAAAAGTACAATCACATCACATTGTTCCTTTACTTGTTCAACAGTCTCCAATAAACTTTGAAAAGGGTCTTTTATTTTCCATCCAAGTAATTCATAGAACTTTTCATAGAAAACCGTAACACCAAGGAAAGCAATCCTCGTACCACTGTTAAGTGTAATAATATGATAAGGAACAACCCAATTAGGGCGTTCCCCCAATTCGGTATATAAATTAGATAATATCACCGGAAATGTTGCGTTTTCGTATAAAGAATCAAGGTCATCATGTGAAAAAGTAATGCCTTCATTATTACCAATTGTTACTGCGTCATAATTTAACTGATTTAACAGTGTAACATTTGCTTTTCCCTTTGTTGCTTCAGTTATTGGATGAAACCGATCTGAATGATCTCCAATATCCAATAAAATCATTTGTTCATTTTGTTGATCATGCCATGCTTTATTGTTTTTTATAAATTGAACGATAGCTGGCCAATTTTCAAAATGACTATGTAAATCATTTGTATGATAAAGGTGAACGGTTTCTAACATGTTCCTCTCTCCTTACTTAAACTCCACATATTACATGCCCTCATTATTATCTTGAAACAAACTTAATTGTTTTTCAGCTAAGCCTGTATAATGAAGATTTAGTAGATTTATCATCATCTTTGCATTATCTGCAGCATCTCCACCTGAGTTGTTATTAAAGAGCATATATGTTGTTTCTGTTCTATGTAGTATCTCAGCTAAATGGTCTTTCCACTCTAATAACTCTTCTTCATTATATCGATACAAATATCGAACATCTCGCCAATTATCTCCATTAGCCGGCTTATTCCATCCATATACATTTCTTCCATGGAGACGGATAAGTGTTTTATGAGGAGTAGTTGGTTTTAGAACGGTGGGAATCGATCTTTCACCAGCCTGAGGTTCGTCCACAATACTATGAATCCATTTCTCATCCTCCATAAACTGTAAGGTTTTATCATAATAACTAGAAGAAAACCACGAGCGGTTGCGAAATTCTAATGCAACCTCTGTATCTCCCATTTTTTCTCTGCACCATTTTAAGTATGCTACATTTTCTTTGTTACATGAAAACCAAGGGGGAAATTGGAATAATACCATAGCTAATTTATTTGCATTTTTTAATGGTTGAATCGATTTTATGTATGCTGAAAACATATCAGATTTGTTATCAAAGGGAATTTCTCCGCGAAGATGTCCTGTCATTCCTTGATAAGCTTTTGCTATAAACTGAAACCCCTTTGGTGTATCTTTTACCCACTTTTCCATATTACGTTCCGGCTGGACAGCATAAAAACATGAATCAATTTCAACCGTTGGAAAATGTGCAGCATATTCTTGTAATTTATTCGTTGTATTCAAACTAGTGTAAAGGGAATCATGATCTCCCCATCCAGTTAAACCTATTTGAATGCTTGTCAATCAAAATCATCCTTTTTTTAATTAACGGCTTTACCTTAATTATACGACTCTTTGTTCTTTCCATAAACCTTAACAGAGTTCTAACGACATATTACCCAAATATAACACAAATGGTTGTTTCACACGTATTCTTTACGTACTAAAAAGGACTGACAATTGTCAGTCCTTTTTATATGAAAGTTATTAACCGATAGAACCTTCCATTTCGAACTTGATCAGACGGTTCATTTCTACTGCATATTCCATTGGAAGTTCTTTTGTGAATGGCTCGATAAAGCCCATTACGATCATTTCTGTTGCTTCTTCTTCTGAAATACCACGACTCATTAGATAGAATAATTGCTCTTCAGATACTTTTGAAACTTTCGCTTCGTGTTCAAGAGAAATATTATCGTTAAGAATTTCATTGTATGGAATTGTATCAGATGTTGATTGATTATCCATGATGAGTGTATCACACTCAATGTTTGATCTTGCCCCTTCAGCTTTACGTCCAAAGTGTACAATACCACGATATGTTACTTTACCACCTTGCTTTGAAATGGATTTGGAAACAATCGTAGATGATGTGTTTGGCGCAAGGTGAATCATTTTTGCACCTGCATCCTGGTGTTGACCTTTACCTGCTAAGGCAATAGAAAGTGTCATACCACGTGCTCCTTCACCACGAAGGATAACAGCTGGGTATTTCATAGTTAATTTTGAACCAATGTTACCATCGATCCATTCCATCGTTGCATTCGCATCACAAACTGCACGCTTTGTTACAAGGTTAAACACGTTATTTGCCCAGTTTTGAATTGTTGTATAACGGCAGTAGCCACCGTCTTTAACAATGATCTCAACAACTGCACTGTGAAGTGAGTTCGTTGTATAAACTGGAGCTGTACAACCCTCAACATAGTGTACATGTGCGCCTTCATCAACGATGATTAATGTACGCTCAAATTGTCCCATGTTTTCAGAGTTAATACGGAAGTATGCTTGTAATGGAGTATCAACTTTAACACCTTTTGGCACATAAATGAATGATCCACCAGACCATACAGCAGAGTTTAAAGCAGAGAACTTATTATCTGCTGGAGGAATTACTTTTCCAAAATGCTCACGGAAAATATCTTCGTTCTCTTTTAAAGCTGTATCCGTATCTTTGAAGACAATACCAAGGTCTTCAAGGTCTTCTTTCATGTTATGGTAAACAACCTCTGATTCATATTGAGCTGATACACCAGCTAAATATTTTTGCTCTGCTTCAGGGATCCCTAATTTATCAAATGTAGCTTTAATTTCTTCAGGAACCTCATCCCATGAGCGTTCTGATTTCTCAGAAGGTTTTACATAATACGTAATTTCATCGAAATTTAATGAGGCCATATCCCCACCCCATTGTGGCATTGGCATATTGTAAAAATACTCCAATGATTTCAAACGGAAATCAAGCATCCATTGTGGTTCATCTTTCATACGAGAGATTTCTTCAACAATCTCTTTCGTTAATCCTCGTTTAGAACGGAAGATGGAAACATCCTTGTCAGCAAAACCATATTTATAATCGCCGATTTCAGGTGCCTTTTTTGCCATCTACATTCACTCCAATCAAATTAGATTTATGGCGTAAGCAACCTATTCGTTGCCTTCTTTCACGCCCTTTTCCATAGCCTTCCAAGCTAATGTCGCACATTTTATACGTGCAGGGAATTTTGCCACTCCCTGTAATGCTTCAATATCACCTAAGTCGATATCATCATCATATTCTTTTCCTAACATCATATTCGAAAAGATTTCTGATAGCTTTAATGCTTCTTCTAATTTTTTACCTTTAATCGCCTGAGTCATCATTGATGCAGAAGACATTGAAATCGAGCAGCCTTCTCCTTCAAATTTTGCATCCTTAACAACATCATCTTGTACATCAAGTGTTAAACGGATACGATCTCCACAAGTTGGATTATTCATATCAATTGTAAGACTGTTGTCAAGGATCCCTTTATTTCTCGGGTTTTTATAATGATCCATAATAACCTGACGATAAAGAGTATCAAGATTTACATGATTAGACATTACTGAAGTACTCCTTTGTCTTTTTAATACCTGCAACAAGCTTATCAACTTCTTGTTCCGTGTTGTACAGGTAAAAACTAGCTCTTGCTGTTGCGGAAACCTTCAGCCATTTCATTAAAGGCTGCGCACAATGATGACCTGCACGAACAGCAATTCCCTCAGCATCTAAAACTGTTGCAACATCATGTGGATGCACATCTTCTATATTAAATGTTACTAACCCAGTACGTTTCTCTGGACTAGGACCGTATATAGTTAAACCATCAACTTGACTAAGCTGTTCATAAGCATATTTAGTTAGCTTACGATCATGGGATTCTATATTGTCTAGACCGACCTTCTCCAAGAAATCAATTGCTTCGCCAAGACCAATGGCCCCAGCAATGATAGGAGTTCCAGCTTCAAATTTCCACGGAAGCTCCTTCCATGTTGACTCGTGTAATCCTACAAAGTCAATCATTTCACCACCGAATTCAACAGGTTCCATCTTCTCAAGGAGTGCTTTCTTACCGTATAACACACCGATACCTGTTGGGCCACACATTTTGTGAGCCGAGAATGCAAAGAAATCACAATCTAAATCTCGGACATCTACTTTCATATGTGGAGCACTTTGACAACCATCTACAACCATCACAGCTCCATGCTTATGAGCAACCTCTGTGATTTCTTTTATCGGATTAATCGTTCCAAGTACGTTTGATACATGCATGACTGATACAATTTTCGTATTTGGTGTGATTGTTTCTTCAACATCCTTCAAGTCGATTGTACCATCTTCTTGTAATGGAATATATTTTAAAGTGGCACCAGTTATTTTCGCTACCTGTTGCCAAGGAATCACATTCGCATGATGTTCCATATAAGTGATGACAATTTCATCACCTTCTTTTACATTTGTAAGCCCATAGCTCTGAGCAACAATATTTAAAGCAGTAGTAGCACCTCTAGTAAAGATGATTTCCTGGATCGATTTTGCTCCAATAAATCTCCTTACCTTCTCACGAGCTCCTTCATAACCGTCAGTTGCTCTTGTACCCAATGTGTGTACACCACGGTGAACATTAGAATTATATTCTTTGTAATATGTGGAAAGAGCATCTATAACGGATAGTGGTTTCTGAGAAGTTGCACCACTATCCAAGTAAACGAGGTCTTTCCCGTTTACTTGTTGGTCCAAAATCGGAAAGTGCTGACGAATATCAGAGATATTCATTATTTAACTTTCCTTTCAATAACCTCAACTAACTGCTTTTTAACACCTTCAATAGGTAGTTCTTTAACAACAGGTGCTAAGAAGCCATGGATAACAAGACGCTCAGCTTCTACTTTAGGAATACCGCGGCTCATTAAATAATATAATTGAATTGGATCAACACGTCCAACAGAAGCAGCGTGACCTGCCGTTACATCATCTTCATCAATTAATAGAATTGGGTTTGCATCACCACGTGCTTTTTCACTCAACATAAGAACACGAGATTCTTGTTCTGCGTTTGACTTTGAAGCACCGTGCTCGATTTTACCAATACCATTGAAAATAGAAGATGCACTATCCTTCATAACTCCATGTTTTAAGATATACCCTTCTGAGTGTTTACCAAAGTGTACAACCTTCGTTGTGAAGTTTTGCTTTTGCTCTCCACGACCTACTACAACTGTTTTTGTATCTCCAAATGAGCCGTCGCCCATTAAGTTTGTAACATTTTCAGAAATTGTATTGCCATCATTCATTAAACCTAATGCCCATTCAATACGTGAGTCACGACCAGCAACCCCACGGCGGTTTACATAAGTTGTTACTCCTTCTGCAAGAGTATCAACTGCACCGTATGTTACACGAGCATTTGTATTAGCAAATACTTCTGAGATGATGTTAAACACACCCTCTACATTTTGAACAGTAGAAATATAGTTTTCTACATAAGTTACTGAGCTATTATCATCAGCTACAACAATTACGTGGTTGAATAATGTTGTATTAGGGTTGTCATGAACAAATACTGACTGAATTGGTTCTGCTACTTCTACATTTTTTGGGACATAAACAAATACCCCACCGTTATGAAGAGCTGCATGTAAAGCAGTTAAGCGGTGCTCGTCAACCTTCACCCCGTCCGTCATAAAGTATTTTTGTAGCAAGTCAGAATGCTCTTTTGCTGCAGTATGGATATCTGTTAGGATGACACCTTTATCTTTTAATTCAGAAGATAATGAAGTATATGCAGCTGTATTGTTAACTTGAACATATAAGTTTTTAGTTGTAGACTCAAGGTCAATTAATGATTTCACATCTTCATGTAAGTCATTTAATGAGTCTAATTTTGCACTCTCAACAGTATGTTCTTTAAAATTTGTAAAATTCCATTTATCGATTTTTGTTTTATCCGGTTTAGGCATAGGAAGATCCTCTAGCTTGGCAAAAGCTTGTAAGCGAAGATCTGTAAGCCAATCCGGCTCACCAAGCTGTTTTGAATAGCTTGAGACATAATCCTGATTGATCGTTAATGTTTCCATCGTCTTAGTCCCCCTTACTATTATGCTTCTTGCCCAACAGTTTCGTCTTCAATACCTAATTCTTGTTTAATCCAGTCATAGCCTTCTGCTTCTAAACGTTGAGCTAGCTCAGGGCCACCTGATTTAACAACACGTCCTTGCATCATTACATGTACTTTATCTGGAGTGATGTAGTTTAATAAACGTTGGTAGTGAGTAATCATTAAGCAACCGAACTCTTCACTACGCATTTTGTTGATTCCTTTTGCAACAATTTTTAATGCATCAATATCTAGACCAGAGTCAATTTCATCTAGAATAGCAATTTTTGGTTCAATCATCATTAATTGAAGGATTTCATTACGTTTTTTCTCTCCGCCGGAGAAACCTTCATTTAAATAACGTTGTGCCATATCTTGATCCATTTCAAGCTCATCCATGTTTGCATCCATTTTACGAATGAATTTCATTAAAGAGATTTCATCGCCTTCTTCTCTGCGGGCGTTAATAGAAGAACGTAAGAAATCCGCGTTTGTTACCCCACTGATTTCACTTGGATATTGCATAGCTAAAAATAGACCTGCACGAGCACGCTCGTCTACTTCCATTTCTAATACATCTTCCCCATCTAATGTAATGCTACCTTGTGTTACCTCATACTTTGGGTGCCCCATGATTGCTGAAGATAAAGTAGATTTACCTGTCCCGTTTGGCCCCATGATTGCATGGAACTCTCCGCCTTTTATTTCAAGATTTACACCTTTTAGAATTTCTTTCCCATCAATTTCTACGTGTAAATCCTTAATGATTAATGTAGAGCCTGCCATAATGATACCTCCAATAATATATAAAGTTTACTAATTCTCATTTTATTCTCATTCTAATATTATAACAAATGAAAAGTGAACACAACCTTTAAGGAATAGAGTCGAATTTTGACATTAAAATATCTATCCTAACTTTGATAAATTCACATTAAAAAATTTATGTAAATAGAGAAATTAGACAGTTTCTACTATATAACACATTGCTCTGTGAATCTACCTTGAGACCCTAGTTTATTTTTCACCTTTTAAGAAAAAACATTCTCTTTGTGATGAAGGAAATTAGAGGGTTAAGTATGTGCATTTGGAGTAAACACGCTTTTTCCTCCCTAATGTCTTTCCATTAAAAAAGAAGAACCAGTTATTCTGGTTCTTCCATCTATAGGCTTTACTTTTTCATTTTTCTTTCAACATCAGCATAAATCAACTGACTTTTACGATAATCTTCTTCACGGCTCTTTTCAACATCCATACGTTTATCATGCTTACTAGCATATTCAGCGTACCCTATACCATGAGAATGATGCATCGCCTTTTCCATTTCAGTTGTGTAATTGAGATCAATTGACTCTTGATTCGAGTGAATAATGAATCAATCCTTTCAGCTTTATTTTACATATAAAGCTTATCAAGAATATTCAAACAACTCAAAGTTCGTAAGATAATCTCACAAACCGTAATATTTGAAATTGATTCATTCTGTAAAAATAACCAACTATTTTTGTAATTTCCCTCAAAAATACTCTATATTACTCGATTTATTGTTTTAGTTGGTTTAACTCTGTTATACATTCTTGAACTAATGTAACAGCTTGGCTCATTGCTGCTCCACCACCAAATGCAGCTGTAACACCAACAGTTTCTAAAATTTCTTCTTCACTAGCACCGTTGTCCAAGCATCCTTTTGCATGGTAGATAATGCAGTATTCATCTTGGGTATTCACTGCAATTCCTAATGCAATTAAATGTTTTTCTTTTTTTGATAGTGTCCCTTCAGCAAAACAAGCTTCAGTAAAAGCATTATAATGGCGTGCAATCTCCGGCATCTTTTGTGTGAAAGTACCTAATCCACTTTTATATTCATGTAAAGCAGCTTCCGTAGAATTTCTAGGTTCATGATATTCCATTTTCAATAACAACTCCATTCATAACTTAATCAATCAGTAATAGTATGTATTTTTCAAACCATTGTATACAAACTTGGTGACTGAAGAATCCAATAAAAAAAGAGACCTGTGTTTACAGATCTCTTAAAGGATTTCTTAAATTAGTCATTTACAGGCAGTACTGAACCTGGGTATTTTGTATTAATAAAATCCTTAATTTCTTGAGATTTTAATACTTCTACAAGAGTCTTAATCTCTTCCTTGTCTTTATCCTCACTACGAACAACAATGATGTTTGCATAAGGGTTATTTTCACCAGCTTCTAGAGCTACAGCATCTTCTGCTGGATTTAATCCTGCTGCAAGTGCGTAGTTACCATTGATAATAACTGCATCACCTTCGTTATTTTCATAAGCACTTGCCAACATTTCTGGTGCAACACTATCATCAATTTCTAGGTTTTTAGCATTTTCAACGATATCATCTTTTGTTGCATTAATTTTATCAACATCTGGATTTAATTTAATTAGACCTTTTTCTTCAAGTAGTGCTAACACGCGTCCCATTTCTGCAACGTTGTTACTCATGATAATTTTTGCACCTTCAGGTAACTCTTCAAGTGTTTTGTATTCTTTTGAGTAAATACCAAAAGGCTCAATATGAATTGCTCCAACATTTGCAAGATCAAAATCATTTTCTTTAATTGCATTGTCTAAATATGGAACATGCTGGAAGTAGTTTGCATCCAGGTCACCTTCAGCAAGCGCTGGGTTAATTAATGGATAATCTGAAAACTCTTCGATGTCTAATTCAATACCTTTGTCTGCTAACAGTGGTTTTGCTTCTTCTAAAATTTCTGCATGAGGAACAGTTGTCGCTCCAACTTTTAGTACTTTCGTTTCTTGCTCAGTCCCTGTGTTTTCTTCTTGAGTTGTTTCATTTTCGCCTCCGCCACATGCAACAAGTAGAATAGCGAAAATTGTTAATACTAATGATAAAAGATATTTTTTCATCATTTTTTCCTCCTAACGTTTATCGATAGCTTTAACTAATATATCTCCAATAAATTGGATAATAAACACAATAATTAAGATAAAAATGGTTGCTACAATGGTTACTTCAAAATTATTACGCTGGAATCCTTCTCGATAAGCAAGGTCACCAAGACCTCCAGCACCTACTACTCCGGCCATAGCTGTATAACCAACCAATGCGATTGCAGTAACTGTAATCCCTGAAACCAAAGCTGGTAAAGATTCCGGTAATAGTACTCTCAACATAATTGTCGACGTTTTTGCTCCCATCGATTTAGCTGCTTCAATAACACCTTTGTCAACTTCCCTTAAAGCAAGCTCAACCATCCTTGCGTAAAATGGAGCGGATCCAATAATTAGTGCGGGTAAAGCAGCATTTTCTCCCAGAATTGACCCAACTACAACTTTAGTGAAGGGTAAGAGTAAAATAACAAGGATAATAAACGGAATTGACCGAAATATATTTACGATTCCAGATAAAATTGTATTAAGTATACTGTTACCCCAGATATTGCCTTTTGAAGTTAAGAATAAAAGTAAACCAAGTATAATTCCTAAGAAAAAAGTGACGACAACCGAAACTCCTGTCATGTAAGTTGTTTCATAAGTTGCCTCCCATACTTTTTCCCATTTTACATTTGGAAGAAACTGATTAAGCATTCGCCAGCACCTCCACTTCTACTTGTTGTTCTCCAATATAAGCAACTGCACGGTTAATTTCATCAAGATCTCCATCTATATGCAAAAATAATGAACCATAAGAGCCATTTTGCGTTTGTGAAATTTTACCTTGTACAATATTCACTTCAATATTAAATTTCCTAATAATATTGCTAATCAATGGTCTTTCTGTACCTTCACCAACAAATGTTAGCTGAAGTACTTTTCCAGAACGATAATTTTCTAGTAGTAGGTCAATTGCTTCCTTCGTATCATCCGGCTCTGAGATTTGTTTAACGAACGTTTTTGTTATAGGTTTCTGAGGGTTTCTGAAAACATCCAATACATTTCCTTGTTCAACCACTTCACCATTTTCCATAACAGCTACTCGATGACAAATTTTACGAATGACATGCATTTCATGTGTAATTAATACGATTGTTAAGCCTAGTCGTTTATTAATATCAACAAGCAGGTCTAGAATTGAATCTGTTGTTTGGGGATCAAGTGCTGATGTAGCTTCATCACATAATAAAACCTTGGGATTATTCGCTAACGCTCTGGCAATCCCAACACGTTGTTTTTGACCACCACTAAGTTGAGAAGGGTATGCATTCTCTCTTCCTTCCAGTCCAACCAGCTTAATAAGCTCATCAACACGTTTAAGTCGTTTCGCTTTACTTACTCCTGCAATTTCTAAAGGAAATGCAATATTCTCTCTCACTGTTCTTGACCACAATAAGTTAAAGTGTTGAAAGATCATGCTTATTTCTAAGCGTGCTTTACGCAACTTTGTACCAGAAATTGAGCCAATCTGACTACCTGCCACAACGACTTCCCCACTAGTTGGTTTTTCTAGTCCATTTAACAAACGGATCAATGAACTTTTTCCGGCTCCACTATATCCTATAACTCCGAATATTTCACCTTTTTTAATTTCAAGGTTTACATTGTTAACAGCTTGAACAGAGCCGCTCTTTGTTTTATAAACTTTATTAACATTTGATAATGTTATCATTTTGTCACCTTCTTCCTTTATTCCTTTACTATTTTCTACCGTTCATTTTTTTACATATAAAAAACCTTCCTGCAAAATGAGCAGAAAGGCGCTTGAATACCTTTCTCTCATCTCTCAAAGCATCTGCTTTGTGTGAATTGGCACCATTTCAGAATGAACTGATGGTTGCCGGGCTTCATCGGGCACTTCCCTCCACCTCTCTTGATAAGAGTTAAATATTTGATTGTCTTTTTAAGTACGATTGTGATTGTATCATGTGTTGAAAATCAATGTCAATTATTTATTTTCTTAAAATAGCTTACTTTTTTCACTGTGATTTTACATTTCAAATATGAAAAGGGTTGCATTTATCTGCAACCCCTTTCAATATTATACAATAAATAATATTATTAGAATATTTCATTAATTAAGAATTTACTTTCTCCATTCCTTTTACACCTGTTGCTTCAAAAATAGCTTGATCTAAATCTTCTATTAAATCCTCTATATGTTCAATTCCTACTGATAAGCGGATCAAATCTTCTGTTACACCAGATTTCTTTAAATCTTCAACGCCTAGTTGTTGATGAGTTGTACTCGCAGGATGAATGATTAAGCTTTTCGCATCTCCAACATTTGCTACATGTGACCAAAGTTCAACGTTGTTAATAAGAGCTGCACCAGCCTCTCTTCCGCCCTTGATACCGAATACTACTACAGAACCAGCACCCTTAGGTAAGTATTTAGCAGCTAAGTCCTTCGCAGGGTGTTGGCTATTTTCAGGGTATAGAACCCACTCAACAGCTGGGTGACTTTCTAAATATTGCACCATTTTCCTTGCATTTGATACATGTTCCTTCATACGGACATGAAGGGTTTCTAGACCAAGATTAAATTGAAAGGCATTGTATGGGCTAATCGCTGGGCCTAAATCTCTTAATAACTGAACTCTCGCTTTAATAATATACGCTTGTTCTCCTAATGCTTCAGCATAAACTAAATCATGATAGCTAGGATCAGGAGTTGTAAACCCAGGGAATTTTGGACTATTCCAGTCAAATTTACCTCCATCTACAATGACTCCACCAAGAGTTGTACCATTCCCAAGCAACCATTTTGTTGCAGAATGAACAACAATGTCGGCACCATGATCGATAGGTCTGCATAGATACGGTGTGGCAAATGTGTTATCCACAATCAATGGAATTCCAGCTTCATGAGCAATTTCAGCAACTGCCTCGATATCAAGAACATCTAAGCTTGGATTTCCAATTGTCTCTGCAAAAATAGCTTTTGTTTTCGGAGTAATAGCAGATCGGAAATTTTCCGGATTCTTTGGATCAACAAAAACCGTATTGATTCCGTACTTTGGTAATGTGTTAGCAAATAAGTTATATGTACCTCCATATAATGTAGAGGCTGATACGATTTCATCACCAGAACCAGCTAGGTTTAAAACTGACAATGTAATCGCTGCCATTCCACTTGCTACAGCTAAACTTCCGATTCCACCTTCCAGTTCAGCAATTCTTTCTTCAAAGACAGATGAAGTTGGATTATGAATTCTTGTATAAATATATCCAGGCTCCTTTAATCCAAATAAATTTGCCGCATGCTCGGTATTTTCAAATAAATAAGCATTTGATTGATAAATTGGAACAGCTCTTGCACCTGTCATTGAATCTTTCTTTAACCCTCCATGAATGGTTACCGTTTCTGGGCGATAAAGTTTCTCTTTCATCTTCTTCCTCCTATTATACATTCTTAATGTCTACTAATAGGTGTGATAACAAGATGTAGTATTCTTTCCTAGACTACTTTAATGGTAATAGAAGTTGTGTTTGAAGTATATAAGAATTTTTAAGTTTAGATTAATTTAATTAAAGCCTCTAGCCTAAGAAAATCTCGATATGAGCCTTTTATTGATAATTTCCCAAACGATATAAGTTGCTTTAAACTTATCGGATGAAGAAAAACCTCTTCTAAGTCTGATTCTTCTCCTTCTATAACAAAATCAACATGAACTGGTTGAATCGATAATAGTTTTGATTCACTTGATGAAAGTTCTAAAAAATGACTCCCTTTATCTGTTGAACGAAATTCTACAATTAATTTTCGTTTTAAAAGAATGGGTGTTATTAAATTTCCTTTATTCAAGCTTGAGACAAAAGTTGTTAAAAACATAAAAAGAATCCTCCCGATCTCAACAAGGTTATGTTTATATAACTTCATTGAAGGTCGAAAGAATCCTCTATAAATAACTCGACAGTTTCTGCTTTTCTTTCGTAAAATCAGTCTATTTCCCGAGAAATATGTCAAATTAGCAGGCATATTGTTTGATTAAGTCAAAAAGATGTGTGACAGATTGGAAAGCATATACTTTTTCTTTCATTTCACCGTTCTCAGTAATAATTAGGCAAGGTACACTCTCAATTCCTAATCGTTTCGCATCTTCAGGATAATAATTTAGATTTACGGAGTAAATGTCCAAAGTGGGGATCATTTCATCAACGACCGTTAACATTTTCTTCGCTACTTGACATGTCCCACACATTGGTGTGTAAAGGTACGTAATTTGAATACCCTTTTTAGGAAGGGTGAGCTCCTTTTCTTTCCATTCAATCATAAAACTAACTCCATATCCCTTCTAAAGGAATTTTGCGTTTACATCTATATTTGCACTTAGCAAAACAGATGCTACATGGTGATCCGGTGCTGTTGCAACTTCACGATATGCCCGATCAATGTATAGATGAGAGGCTTCAGGAAATTCTCGTTTAAATAATTTTCTCAATCGTTCACCAGCATCATCTGAATCAACTAATATATAAACTTCCTTTAAGAATAATTCATCAATTAGCTCATCCATTTTTGTTATGCTAATTGTTCCATTTGTACAGATTATTTCTATTGGTTCAGTTACTACATTTAAAACCTTTTTCTTATCTGATTTTCCTTCAACAATTAATACTTTTTCAACCTCAACTAACGACATAGCCATCACCTATTTTTAATGTAAGTAAAAGTCTTTATATATAACCTATTCGATTTGTCGAGGTTGTTTCCCTTTATTTTATGTTTTTTCTAAATAGCTGTTATCTTTGTTGTTAATTGCGTTTACTCGTAAGACTGGTCCGTTCCATTGCGCTCCACTATCGTTTTAAAAAATAGTGTTCAAAAACAAAATCATTACGAAACAACTTAAAATTAAAAATCACAAAGCTACTTAGAAAAGCATGATAAGAAACGACCTGTTTAATTGCAAAAGAGCAGTGGAGATTCCACTGCTGCTTTATTAACACCAACCATTTTCATAGTCACAATCGACGTATTTTTGGTCTGGTCCTGTTACAACATCTGCAACTTGGTAAAAGCGGTTATTATTGAATTCATATCCCGCTTTTAAGTCATAATTATTTTCTGAGACCATTTGGCCAATTCTTTCTTTTTCCAGATAAAGATTTAATTGCCCATCTCCAAATTTTCCTACAACTCGATCAGTAATATCTAATTGTTGTTTTTGAATTGTCATATGGACACCCTCCTTTATCTACTTATAGAATGTCCATAATTCACGATATCATGCTAATTAGTCTTGATTTGTCATTTCCTCATATTGCTCAGCTGTCATTAACTTTTCAATGTCAGCAGGGTTTGCAGGTTCAATGACGATCATCCATGCTTTTTCGTAAGGTGAATCATTAACGAATTCTGGACTATCATCAAGATTTTCATTAATTTCTACAACTTTCCCACTAATTGGTGCATATAATTCAGATACTGTTTTTACTGACTCAACGCTTCCAAATGGCTCGTCCGCTTGAAGTTCATCACCAATTTCTGGTAATTCAACAAATACGATATCCCCAAGCTCTGATTGTGCAAAATCCGTGATACCGATACGCACCTTATCTCCTTCTACTTTTACCCACTCATGTTCTTCTGAATAACGCAGTTCTTTAGGTGTGTTCATGTCTTCATACCTCCAGGAATATTTACAAATTTCAGCTTAATCATCTTTGTTTTAACAGTTTTCCGTTAACTATGCAATAACTAACTTCTATTTATTCCAAATTTCGCCAAATTGCTCTTCTTTAAAGCCAACTGTAGCATGTTCATTACCAACTGTAAGAGGACGTTTAATAAGCATTCCTTCACTTGCTAAGAGTTGAAGCATTTCATCCTCTGACATTGATGCAAGTTTATCTTTAAGCCCAAGTTCACGATATTTTTGTCCACTTGTATTAAAGAATTTTTTAAGCTCTAGTCCACTTTTTTTGTAAATGCTTTCTAGCTCTTCTTTATTTGGTGGGTTTTCAACGATATGTATTTCATTAAATTCTACATTATGATCTTCAAGCCATTTTTTAGCTTTACGACACGTCCCACATTTAGGATACCAGTAAAAATTCAGTGCCAAGTTTTTCACCTCTTTGCTCCTAATAATCAAACTTTCCAATTAAGGAATATTTTTCTCTATCTTATCATATATCATCATTCCCGCCTAATTAGAAATAATTAAATTTCAAGGCTCAAATTTAACTTTTATCTTATTTGGTTGAGAATTAGAAGGCACTGAACATTGCTCTTTATTGATTGAAAACAGGTTGAAGGAGGCAATGATATCATTGCCTCCTGAAAATTAAGCTAGATATGCATTTTTATCGATAATTGCTGCTGCAATCTCTCTTTTCTTGCCAATTACATTAATTGGAGTGTGACGTGTAAATTTACGTAATGCTGACATCATCATTCGTAGAGAATCACCTGACTCAACCGCAATTAATGATTCTTTTGCATGTGCTTCAATTTCATTGAAGGCTTCTTGGCAATATACTTGTGTATAAAGAAGCTTTTGTTTGTTTTTCTCTTCACCGTTCTTAGCAATTGCTTTTTCAGTACGTAAAATCGCTGACTCCATCGCATATACATTGCTTACAATATCAGCAATATTTACAAGAACCTCTTGCTCTTTTTGTAATTCTTTTCCGTACTTTTGTGCTGCTAAACCAGCAATTAAAATGCCGATTTTCTTTGCATTTTTTAATAAGTACTTTTCTTGTTCTAGTGTCCCTTCTCCGACCTCTTCAGGCATAAGCATCATCAGCTCTTCTTGTAAACTTTGCGCTTTTTGGAATAAAGGTAGTTCACCTTTCATAGCTTTTCGTAAATAGGTTCCTGGTACTAGTAGACGGTTGATCTCATTTGTTCCTTCAAAAATACGGTTAATACGAGAATCGCGATAAACACGCTCAACTTCATATTCTGCCATGAATCCATAACCACCGTGAATTTGAACAGCCTCATCTACGACATAGTCTAGTGTTTCAGAACCAAATACTTTATTTAATGAACATTCAATAGCATACTCAGCAATAGATTCTGCGACTTCTTTTCCGTTTTTAATTTCCTCATCAGTTAACCTACTCATACGGTCTTCGAATAGGCCAACGGTGCGATAAACTGAACTTTCCATCGCATATGTTTTCGCTGCCATATTTGCAAGTTTTTCCTGAATAAGAGAGAAGCTTGAAATTGGTGTTTTGAACTGTTGACGCTGGTTCGCATATTGAACAGCTACATCTATTAAGCGCTTTGCTCCACCAATTGTTCCAACTGCTAGCTTATAACGACCAATGTTCAAGATATTAAAGGCAATCACATGTCCTTTACCTAACTCACCTAATAAGTTCTCTTTTGGCACTAGAGCATCTTCTAGGATAACTGTTCTTGTTGAAGATCCTTTTATTCCCATTTTCTTTTCTTCAGGACCTGTTGAAACACCTGGAAAATCTCTCTCTACAATGAATGCTGAGAAATGTTCACCATCTACCTTTGCATAAACAACAATAACATCTGCAAAACCGGAGTTTGTGATCCATTGTTTTTCACCGTTTAACACATAGTGAGTGCCTTCTGCATTAAGTCTAGCTGTTGTTTTAGCACCAAGTGCGTCTGACCCTGAGCTTGGCTCTGTTAATGCATAAGCTGCAAGTGTTTCACCAGAAGCAAGCCCTGGTAAGTACTTTTTCTTTTGTTCTTCATTACCAAATAACACGATTGGTAATGAACCAATTCCTACGTGAGCACCAAAAGATAAAGAGAAACTTCCAGCTCTTGAAATCTTTTCAGTAATTAAAGCAGAGCTGATTTTATCTAATCCAAATCCGCCATACTCCTCAGGTACATCTGCCCCTAATAAACCAAGTTCCCCCGCTTGCTTTAAAAGCTTAACAGATTTATCAAATTCATGATTTTCAATATCTTCAAGATGTGGAAGCACTTCATTAACCGCAAAATCCTCCGTTGTTTTTGCAATCATTTTGTGTTCATCTGTAAAATCCTCAGGAGTAAAAACTCGATCATATGAAACATCTTCAATTAAAAAGCTTCCACCTTTAATCACTGCATCTGTTGCTTTTGACATGAAAATTCCCCCATTAACATTTATTTGAATAACTGCTATTTAGAAAGTAGAACTTGAAACAATCGTTTTTTTCGATTGCTCATCTGTTGTCGTTAATACTTACAATAATTCAAATACCCCTGCAGCACCCATTCCGCCACCAATACACATTGTTACGACACCAAATTGTTCATTTCTTCTTTTCATTTCATGGATTAATGAAAGAGTTAACTTTGCACCAGAACATCCAAGTGGATGACCAAGTGCAATTGCTCCACCGTTTACATTCACTTTATCTTCGTCAAGTCCTAGCTCTCTAATAACTTGAATGGATTGAGAAGCAAATGCTTCATTTAATTCAAATAAGCCAATATCTGAAAGCTCCAAGCCTGCGTATTTTAAAGCTAAAGGTACAGCAGCAACTGGACCAATTCCCATAATTTCAGGAGGAACTCCGGCAACAGCAAATGACCTAAACTTCACCAATGGTTGGTAGCCAAGAGATTGAGCTTTTTCCCGATCCATCAGCATAACAGCTGCAGCTCCGTCACTTGTTTGTGAAGAATTACCTGCTGTGACAGACCCTTTTACTGAAAATGCCGGCTTTAATGTAGCAAGTACTTCTGAAGTTGTGTTTGCTCGAACACCCTCATCCTGATTGAACGTAACAACCTTTTCATGTAATTTATGATCAGGTCCAACTGTTCTTACTGGTACATCTACAGGAACAATTTCATCATCAAATTTTCCTTCTTTAATTGCATTTGCCGCTCTTTGATGACTTCTTACTGCAAAAGCGTCCTGCTCTTCACGTGTGATACCATATTTTTTGGCAACAGCTTCAGCAGTGTGTCCCATGCCCATATAATATTCTGGAGCTTCTTCAGCTAGCTTTGCATTTGGCCTGACAACATGCCCCATCATTGGAACAAGGCTCATAGATTCAGCTCCACCTGCAATGGTTGTTTCTGAATGACCTAGCATAATTTTTTCAGCCCCATAGGCGATACTTTGTAACCCGGACGAGCAATAGCGATTTATTGTGATCGCAGGAACTGTATAAGGGAGACCGGCTAAAGCCCCAATGTTTCTTGCCATATTTAATCCCTGCTCTGCTTCGGGCATTGCACAGCCTATAATGAGATCATCAATATTCCCGTCATAATCCCCTGCTCTTTTTAATGTTTCCTTTACAGCTAATGCTCCCAAATCATCAGGTCGCATGTTTGCTAACGTACCTTTTTTCGCTCTTCCTACAGGTGTTCTGGCACCTGCCACAATAACTGCTTCTCTCATTCTACTAACCTCCCTTTCTTACAGTATTAGTTTCTAAGTGGTTTGCCTTTTAAAAGCATATGCTGCATACGTTGCTGTGACTTCCCTTCAGCTACTAAGCTTAAAAATGCTTGTTTTTCTAAATCCAGCAAATATTGCTCATCTACTTCTGTACCGAATGGAACCTTACCTCCTGCGATAACATAGGCAAGTTTCTTTGCGATTTTTAAATCATGATCTGAAATATATCCGGAAAGATGCATGGATTGGGCACCGAGTAAAAGAGTCGCATAGCCCGTTTCTCCCACTACAGGTACTTTGTTGCGGACAGGTGGTTGATATCCGTTATCGTAAAGCTCAATGACTCTTTGTTTTGCATCGTATAATAAGTGATCACTATTCACACTGATGTTGTCACGATTGTTTAGGAACTGATTTTTTCTTGCCTCTGCTGCAGAAGTCGATACTTTTGCCATGGCAATTGTTTCAAAGACTTTGTTAGCAACTGATTGTAAATCAAAGTCTGCTCCCTTAGGCATGTTGCTTAATTGCTTTATATAAAGCTCTTTGTTTCCGCCACCACCTGGAATCAGTCCTACCCCAACTTCTACTAATCCCATATATGTTTCACTTGATGCTTGAATGCTACTTGCCGGTAAGCATATCTCCGCTCCACCGCCTAATGTCATGCCGAATGGTGCAGCCACGACTGGTTTTTTGCTATATTTTATTTTCATCATTGCTTGCTGAAATTGATGAACGACCATTTCAATTTCAAAGATATTATCATCCTGTGCCTCCATTAAGATCATGCCTAAGTTGGCTCCAACACAGAAGTTTTTACCTTGATTTCCAATAACAAGTCCTTTGTAGTTCTTTTCAACTTCATCAACTGTAAAATTAATCATTTGGATAATATCTAACCCAATTGCATTGCTTTGTGAGTGAAACTCGAGCAACGCAACGTCATTACCTAAATCAATAAAGCTTGCACCACTATTTTTCTTAATAACACCATTTATTTGTTTATGTGTCTTTAAATTAATCACTTTAGGGTTTTGTCTTACTTGTCGATACTCACCATTGTTATAGAAGAAAAGAACCCCATTCTCTTCTCTGTAGAATGTTCCAAAGCCCTTTCCAAGCATTTCTTTTACCCAACTTGGTACTTGAACACCTTGCTGCTCCATTAATTCAACTGATTTTTCTACACCAATTGCATCCCACAGCTCAAACGGACCAGCCTCCCAGCCAAATCCCCATTTCATTGCTTGGTCAATTGCGACAATATCATCAGCAATTTCACCTAGTAGCTGGGCAGAATAAACTAGTGTTGGTACGGTGATGCTTCTTAACAATGCACCCGCTCGATCATCGCTATAAATAAGCGCTTTCAATTTATTTGGTAAGCCTTTAGCCTGCTTTGCAAGTTCTACAGATGCTGCCTGCAATCTCTTTTTCTCTTCATATTCAAATGTTTCAGGGTTTAATTCTAGAATTGTTTTTCCTTCTTTTTTATAAAATCCTTGACCGCTTTTACTGCCAAGCCATTTATTATCAAGCATTTTTTCTAAAAAGCCGGGAAGTTCAAATACTGCTTTTTCTTGTCCATCCACTTGCTCATGTACATTTTTCGCCACGTGTGCAAATGTGTCCAAACCTACTACATCAAGTGTTCGGAAAGTAGCACTTTTTGGTCTACCGATAATTGGTCCGGTAATAGAATCAACCTCACCAACACTATAACCGCCTTTTAACATTTCTTGGACTGTTACTAGTAAGCCATATGTTCCAATTCGGTTTGCAATAAAGTTAGGCGTGTCCTTTGCTTCTACAACACCTTTTCCTAACACATCTTCACCAA
>NZ_JBLUOI010000044.1:0-44481 GCF_048059995.1 Metabacillus sp. YM-086
CAAAGATAGTTGGTCTTTCAATTTCCACTTTTTTTTAATCTTCATAACGAAACACCCAACGGTCATAAGAATTTGGATAAAGATATCCTAGTGCTATTCCCTTTTTTATAACATCTTTTAATGTTGGGTATTGATAGGAAGTTAATTCCCCTTTCGCCTCCTTTACTACAGCTGTTAAGTTTTTCCCATATAAAAGCTCATAAATGCTTAGCCTTCTTTTTTGTCTTAGTTTCTTACAAAAAGGAGAGCATTGATCTTCACAAAATGGACATTTAAGTTGAACCAATCTCTGAGCTGATACAGCAATGAGGGTTTGTTCAATTTCTGATAAACTCACATCAAATTCCATTAAACGATATATCGCACCCTTTGCATCTCTTGTATGCATGGTTGACAAAACAAGGTGACCAGTTAGACTGGCACGAATGGCTATTTGAGCTGTTTCTCGATCTCGAATTTCTCCAACCATAATAATATCGGGATCATGACGCAGAATTGCCTTTAAACCAGCAGCATAGGTAATCCCCGCTTTTTCATTAACTTGAACTTGCAATACTTCCTCACTTTTCGTTTCAACCGGGTCCTCTAAGGTAATAATATTTCTGTTAAAATGACGCTTTGCATAATGAATGAGAGAATAAAGTGTAGTTGTCTTACCCGAACCAGTTGGACCTGTAAAAATCATCAAACCATGTGAGTGATTCAAAATAGAGAGCAGCTTGTTAGTTGTGGCAGGGAATAACGATAAATGTGTAATTGGTGGAATTTTCTCTTGTGGCAGAATTCTAATCACAAGACTTTCTTCGTGAATGGTAGGTAAGGTGGATAATCTAAGATGAACGTTCAGATTAGTAGTAGAAAGTGACAGTGACCCATTTTGTGGTCTTCGTCTTTCACCAATGTCCATGGAGGCTAAGAATTTTAGATGAGAGATAATACGACCACAGATTTCTTTTTTCATTGTATGCTTTTCAATTAAATCATCATCAACTCGAAATTGAATGAGCGTGTCTTGTTCTCTAGGAATAATGTGAATGTCTGAGGCTCTTAATGCACAGGCTTCTTCAATAATGCGTTCACTTATTTGTTCGATTGGTTTCACTTGTGCTTCTCCTTTCTACTTTGTACAACCATTGTACAGAATGAGGGGATTTTTTGCACATTGATAAAAGTGAATTTTAAGGGAGGTTTTTTAGGTCATTTTTAAGTTTTTATAGAAAGAAATTAAATTTATTGTGATTTTTTGTTATATAAAATGGAAAATCGAACATAATAGAGGTTGTAAGTTGGTTTAGAGTAAAGCTTTACTGGGCTACTTGCTCAGCTCATACTTAATCCCAAGTGATACTTAGTTGTCGACGATATTTCGCGTTATTTCCTTACACAAATAACACAAAATATCCTCTTGCTGGGGTAGTGCTTTGTGATGGGGCTTAGTGTAATACTTAAACCGTCTACTTTTTGCTTAGCACTTACTTCATCACAGGTTTTACTTAGTCGTCGACGATATTCCGTGATATTTCCTTCAGAAATATCCCAGAATATCCTCTTGCGGCGCGCATTCATGGAGCAGATTCGAAGAAGCTGCACATGAAGCCTCTTCAATGGGCTATAGCCAAGCGGTAAGGCATCGCACTTTGACTGCGACATGCGTTGGTTCGAATCCAGCTAGCCCAGCTATCTGAAAAAGACGTTTGCCATGTGGCAGACGTCTTTTTCTTTTATGATACTGATTTTTTTAGTTCTTGTTTTCTTGCTACTTTGCTTAGTTCCTGTGGGTTGTAGCCTACGATAAGTTTGTTTCCATCTGTGATGATTGGACGGCGTAGGAGTTTTGGCTCTTGGTGCATAAGCGTAAGTACCTCAGAAAGAGAGAGTTCATTTACGTCAATGTTTAAGTCTTTATAGATTTGGCTTCTTGTTGCAAGAATTTCATCTATGCCTTCTGTTGTTAAAGATAAGATTTGCTTAAGTTCATCTATAGATGGTGTGTCACGAAAAAGATGTCTTTCGTGAAAGGTTACATTGTGCGCTTTTAGCCAATGCTTTGTTTTTCTACATGATGTACAACTTGGATAACTGTAGAACGTTAGATTATTCACGATACTTCCTCCTCAGGTAATAAGTGTTTAGATCTATCATTGGCCCCTGATAACTTGTTGGTTTAATTGTACATTATTTGTACAATGAATGTATAGTTATTTGTTTAATGATTTTTTGAATTTTTTATTACAACAATATTTTCTTTTTTAGATTGTTGCAGCATGATTGTAAACGCTATTTACAAGTATATTAATGGTACATTATAATAATTAAAGTGATGGACTTGTATGTCAGATTATAATTTGTCAAAAGCTATCATATTGATGTTATTTTTTGTACTTCTAACATCAGGTTTATCTACCATTCAGCTAATGGCAAAGTCAACAAAGGAGGGATACATATGGATCGTATGTTCCGAGTATTAGGTTTCTGGACGGGAATCTTCGCAGTAATGTTCTATCTTGGAGATATGAAGACGACTTCCTTACTCTTTTTCGGACAAACTGGATTTTTTGTTTTCTTATCTTATTTAAAATTATCCGAACGCATGTACATTTATATTTTTGGTGCTTACCTAACTATTTTCTTTGTCGGATTTACGTACTGGACAACATTTATGATGATTCCAGGACATAACATGGGACATTAATGAAAACACCAATGTAAATGAAAAAACAGGCAGCTATTTTTTATAGCTGCCTGTTTTTCCTATTAAAAGCCATTTAAAAAAGGATTGCTTTCCATCTCTTGTTCAATACTGGTTTCCGGACCATGTCCTGACAAAACAATTGTTTCTTCTGGTAGGTTCAATAGCTTGTTATGGATGCTTTTTATTAGTTGCTCATGATTGCCACCTGGCAGGTCAGTTCTGCCAATGCTACCTGCAAATAATGCGTCTCCAGAAAAAACAACCCCTGCTTCTTCTGCATAGAAAGAAACGCTTCCTGGTGAATGACCAGGTGTTTCATATACTTGTAAAGAAAATTCACCTATCTCTAGTTTTCCTTCACCTTTAATTAATTTATCAGGCTCTGCCACACTAACAGCACCAGCCATAAAAAATTGAGAACCATTTAGAGACGAATCTGCCAACCAATCTTTCTCATTTTTATGTACATAAACAGGAATGTTCCATTTCTTTCTCACATCGTCTACTGCCCCAATATGATCAAAGTGAGCGTGTGTGAGTAAGATGGCTAGCGGTTTTATATGCTGCTGCTCAAGTAAGCTAATCAGCTTTTTCCCGTCACCACCCGGATCAATAATTAAACATTCCTTCTTTTCATTGAAAAAAAGATAGCAATTCGTTTGCAGTGGTCCTAAAGGAAGTTGTCTCCATTTCATTTTCTCATCCTCCAAATTATGTACTTACGTTCATTTTACACTATAGATCAGTATGATGATAACCACATGATGGTTAATTATAGAACAAGATGGTAAATATAATAGTATCCTATAGAATAAATAGAATCGAAAATAAACTCGACAAACGTCATGAAACCGATTAAAATATTAGAAGGACTTGTTATTGTATTTTGTTTTTAAAAACAAAGATTCAACGAAAAAATGATCTACATAGAGTAAGGGGGCTTTATTAATGGGCTTAGTGATTATTTTTGCACTTGTAACCATTCTAGGGATTTTCGGACTTATTCGTTCACTGAAAGATAAAAACCTTCTTGGTGCAGCATTTGCGTTTGGTACTTTAGCTGTATTTGGATGGTTTGCCGTAATGACCTTTATTCACCACGGTTACCCAACTGCACACTAATAATAAAAACAGAACAAACCCCTTGGCACTTTGCTAAGGGGTTTTTTACTGATTATTTTCAAAAATGCTTCTGTACACTTTCTAGTTTACTTTCCATTGTAGACTTTTTATCTCGTCGATCATCAATTCGAATATTGGTTGCTACCCTTTGGATGCCTTTATTAAAAGGGGCTTCATGAATATCTTCAATCACTTGAAGCAATGTATGTAACTCCCCTTCAATAATGGTATTCATCGGAGTTAGCTGATACTTAATTTTCTCCTCAGATTCGTACTTTTTAAGGATTTGTTGAATATCTGCTACATATTCGCTAACACTTGGTGTATTTGTTCCAATTGGAATTACTGTTACATCTACTATTGCCATATTTGTCATCCTTCCTACTTTAGAGAAACTAGCTCTACCATCTTTTGTGAGTCCAAATTAATTAGATGCTCATATCTAGCACCATATAGTGCATAGTCCCCATTTGGCGATAATTTTATTGGGAGATTTTCCATTTTTTCTATAACTGTTTGTTTTTCACCAGAGTCCAATGAAAAAGAAATGAGAGAAAACCCTGTTTTTTCTTTATTCACTTCAAGCATGTAAAAATGGTTATTATGATCCATATCATGATATGGAATGGACCAATCAGAATAAAGGGCAACTAGACGTGTCGGCATCTCCGACAGTTGTTGTTGACTTATTGAATCATAAAAACGCACCTTTGCTGTACCATCCTCATCCACTATTTCAATCGTAGACATGATGCTTGTGTAATTGGTATTAGCAACAACCCCATCAGAGACAGAAGTTTCCTCTTTGCTATCAAGGTTATAAATATATAATGGAGCAGTTAAAGCCGGAGCTTCTTGATCCCACTTTAAATAGCTCACTTCATGATCATTTATCCATTGAATGAACGGGATATCAACTGGATTTTCAACAAGTGTTTGCTCTTTTGTATCAATTATGTACGTATTATAGGTCCAATCTTCATTAAAACTAGATACAAACAGCTGATTTTGGTCTTGCTGATTCCAAGTGTACTGAAGCTCATACGATTCAATTGTCGTCTGATATTGTATCTTTGCCTCGTCATCCACAATTATTAATTCTGCTTCATAACTTGAAGGACTAGTATGAATTAAAAAAAGACTTTTATCTTCATTTGCTTCCAATTGAACAATTGGTGCTTCTGATGTGAAAAACAATGTTGAGTCTCCAGAGTATATATTATACGTATATACTTTAGATCCATCTGCATCATTGAGGATATAAAAAATGGTCTTGTCATCCTTCCAGTCAGCAACTGAGTGGAATTTCGCCTCCTCTGCTTCTAATGGTAAAGTGAGTTGTTTTCCCTGAGGTTGATTCCCTGAGCCCTTAACAGGGGTTTCTTCTTCCCTCAGAGATAGTAACTCTTTATCATTCTCTTGTTGATGAGATGGATTACAGCCCGATCCAAAAAGCACGATTAACAAGAAACATAAACATAATTTAGTTAATCTCATCAACTTTTCTGTCACCTGTCTCTCCTAAATTTTTCTCTATTACTTCATACGTATTATCTTGTTAAAATGTTTCATTTTATTATTAGATTATTCCTCATTAAAAAATAACATACTGAGGTGTAAAAAAAAATCAAAGCTGATGAACTTTTTTTGAATTTCTTAACTTTAACACTATGTAAAAAAACGAGTGACTAAATGGTGTTCAATCACTCGTTTAAAAAACTTACTACATATATAATGCTGCGTAGAAAATACCCTTACTCTTTTTATAAATATCATCAAATTGGTCAAACGGTAAGGGGTTCACACCATTTCCTAGCTCAATTGTATAGCCTGGTTTTCTATAGTCATGAACGAACCAATCTCTGAACCCCGCATGACTGTCTATGTCTCTTACTGCTTTATAGCCACTAAGACGTTCAAATTCTCTTACAATCGCCTCTGCTTCTTCAGGTTCTTTCCTTAGATATCCCCAGTAAATCTCTTCTCCTTGTGTATGAAATGCTAATACACGATCAAAATGTTGTTTTTTAACAAGATTTGATAAAGCAATGGCTTCAGGTTCAGTTAAAGGAGCATCTCCAGGGTAATCGCGTGGTGCTGGTGTTTTTGGAATTTTACGGGCTTTTTCAATATCCCAGTTAACAGGATATTGATTATTCAAATCAATACCTCTAATATTTGCCTTCCACTGTGAAAAATCGATGCTTAAATCATTCATTTGCAAAAGACCTGCTTCATAGGTGTTATCATGTGGCAATCCATTTAAAACAAGATCTACTCCATCAGGATTGACCATCGGGACGAATGAAAGAGTTGTTTCTTTATATATAGATTGGACATCATGCCCATTTATTCGTATTGAACCATTCCCTAAGGCATCAACATATTCATGTAACCAATACATCATCACACTCGTGGTTATCCATTCATTAGCATGAAAAGAACCGTTCATATGAATCTTTTTAGGGCCATTCCCGATTGTTAATTGATAAATAGGTTTTCCTAACACACTATAGCCAACTATGTCCTTTTTTATAAAAGGATACATAAAAATCAATTTCTCTATTTCCTTTTCTAACTCATTTGAATCATAAGGTTTCTTCATCATTGGTTCGGGTTTTATTTTATCGTCACCAACTAACTCCACGATATCACTATTTTCAACAATAGATAGGCAGTTAACAGGAATATTTAACTGAGTATTTGCTTCTATTTCACCTCTCAGCTCAACATCATTGCTCTCATATAAAAGCTGACTGTCGAGTTGCAAATGAGTTGAAAGATCAGTAAGTGAAATGCTTTTATTTAAGCGGATAATCATCATTGAACCTCCAATTTGCCTATTTAGTTATAGCTTATGTTAGGTTAGTTCAATTGTTGTTAAGTTCATTACTGTTTTTCAATAACAAAAAGGGCTGACCCTCTAAGACTTACACCTTAGTTTGAGTCAGCCCTGTTATTAATTTTTTTCTACCTCTGTTTCTGCTTTTACTTCTGTTTCTTCTCCGTTTTCACCATAAAAACGTAATAAGTCACCGTAAATGATTTCATCAGAGTAATTCAGTTCCTGCTTTGCTTTTTCCATATACGGATCACATACAGCCTGATCTGTAGGCTGGCCTGTTTCTTTATCATAGCAAATACCACGTGTATAAACATTGTTTTCAGTGATAAAGCTTCCATCTCTTAAA
The DNA here is from genome assembly GCF_048059995.1 of Metabacillus sp. YM-086. Taxonomy (NCBI): domain Bacteria; kingdom Bacillati; phylum Bacillota; class Bacilli; order Caryophanales; family Bacillaceae; genus Metabacillus; species Metabacillus sp. YM-086. The sequence goes on from NZ_JBLUOI010000044.1 coordinate 7,006, forward strand.
ACTGTGAACGATAATTTATCATCTGATAACGCATCTGTACCAAACTGAATTTGCTCACTAGTATCAATACCTAATAAGCTCATGATTGTTGGGCGGATATCAATTTGTCCTGCTACTTTCGTGATTTTCTTAGGATCTTTATCCGTTACACCTGGTATGTGAACAATGAAAGGAACACGTTGTAATTGCACTGTTTCAAATGGCGTAATCTCTCTGCCAATAAACTTCTCCATTGCTACGTTATGGTTTTCTGAAATTCCATAGTGATCACCATAAAGGATGATGATTGAGTTTTGATAAACATCTGTTTTCTTTAAGTCCTCAAAGAATACTTTTACTGCCTCATCCATGTAACGAACAGTAGGAATATATTGATTTAACGTTTTACTATTAGAATCAAACTCGTCAATCATACGATCCTCTTCCCCAAGTTCAAATGGAAAGTGGTTTGTTAATGTAATTAATCTTGTATAGAATGGCTGTGGAAGATTATCGATATGTTGAACTGACTGTTGGAAAAAGTCGATATCCTTTAAGCCCCAACCAATTGAATTTTCTTCCGTTACATTGTAATCATTAACATCAAAGAAGCGGTCATAGCCAAATGCTTGATACATCAAGTCACGATTCCAGAAACTCTTATTATTCGCATGAAACACTGTTGAATAGTATCCAGACTCTTTTAAAATTTCTGGTGTTGCATTGTATTCATTATTGCTGTTTGTAAAGAATACGGCACCACGACCTAATGGATATAATGAGTTATCTACAATAAATTCAGAGTCAGATGTTTTTCCCTGACCTGTTTGATGATAAAAGTTTTCAAAGTAGTAACTCTCACCGATAAGATCATTTAAAAATGGAGTAATTTCTTGTCCATTTAATTCTTCATTTAGTACGAAGCTCTGTAATGATTCAAGTGAAAGTAAAATCACATTACGACCTTGCGCTATTCCTTGTAAGTCTTCATTTGAAGCTTTACGGTTAGCATTTACATAGTTTTCTATCTCAGTCAAGCTATCACTGTCAGCTAAAGCACGTTGGGCAGATGTTTTTGATTGTAATACCGCATCATAAATATGAAAGTTGTATACACTGATGTTTTTCACCAGCATTTCTCTATCAAATGAACGTGTTAATAATTGTGGTCTTTCTGTTTCAGCTAAGCCTAAATTAAAAAAGAATACAGCGGCTACTAGTAGAAAATAAGCTGACTTTTCTTTTCTAGTCAGTAATGAAGCGGATCGGAAAGTTGGCTTTTTTAATAACCAGTATAAAATAGCTAAATCAACAAACATTAATAAATCACTAGGTAAGAAAAGATTCGTAATACTACTTCCTAAATCTCCCATATTGCTTGTCTGAAACAATACTGGTATTGTTAGAAAATCATTGAAAAATCGGTAAAATACCATGTTTGCCAAGAGCAAGGCTGTTACAAAGATACTAGCACCAAATATATAGCGGTTTCTGTTCTTCTCCTTCATGAAAAGACCAAAACCAAATATTAGTAATAGAAAGCTCAATGGATTAATGAATAATATAAACTCTTGTGTGAAGTTTTCAATTTTAATATCAAAGCTAGTTTTATAGACAATGTATGTTTTTATCCATAGAAATAACGTTGCTAATAGTAAAAATGAGATTTTTGAAAATGTCTTTTTGCGCATCTAACTACCTCCTCATCCCTTGGGACAATTACGCTTCCTTTTATCTCTAATTATTTCCATTTATTAGGTAAGTATTAAACAACTAAAACATATCTTAATACTTTCTTTACAAAAAATCAATGTTTTTTCATACGCCCATTACAATAGCCTGCTAGAATAATAATGTTAAGCTTATTCTCTATACCCTAGTATTAGACGTCCTAAAACATAAAAAGTTTCGTTTTCATTAAAAGTAAAATAATTCTGAAAATAAACCAAGGGATCTAGGTCTACTTTTGATTAGATACAAAAGATCCATTAAACTCAGCAATTTCACCATTTAAAACATAAAAGGAGCTCTCTCATGGAGGCTCCTTTTTACTATCACCTATTAGAAGTAATTCATAGGTCTTTTTACGTGTTGAATTTATTTATTTAGTAACTTTGTCTTAACTAACCATGCTCCACCGATTACACCTGCATCATTCCCTAATGTCGCAACCGAGATGGACGCTGCTTTAGCAACTCGTGGAAAGGCAAAGCGTTTAAAATATTGCTCAACTCTAGAGATAAGAAGGTCTCCAGCTTTAGATACTCCACCGCCGATTACAATCTTTTCAGGATTTAATCCATTGGATAAATTTGCAAGTACAAGTCCTAGTTGAAATGTAACATAATCAATTACTTCTAAAGCTAAAGAATCACCTTTTTCAGCTGCATCAAATACATCTTTTGATGTTAAATCAGAGATCGTTTTAAGAATGCTATCCTGATTAGATGATTGAAGCTTTTCCTTTGCTATTCTTACGATTCCAGTAGCTGATGCTATTGTTTCAATACACCCTGTTTTACCACACCCACATTGAGCTCCACCTTCAGGGACAACCGTAACATGTCCAATTTCTCCACCTGCTCCATTTACACCATGAATTACCTCTCCATTAGAAATAAGACCGCCACCAACACCAGTACCTAATGTTACACAAATTAAGTCCTTAGCTCCGTCTCCAGCACCTTTCCACATTTCTCCTAGTGCTGCAATGTTTGCATCATTATCAATAACAGCAGGTAAACCGGTTTCTAGCTCTAAATGATCTCTTAGTGGGTAGTTTACCCAGCCTAGGTTTGGTGTTTCATAAATAAGTCCGCTTTCTAAATTAACTGGACCAGGCGCTCCCATCCCTACGCCACCAAGTCTTGATTTATCCATTCCAAGTTCTTCTAGCTTTGTATCAATTGCTTTAGCGATATCAGTTGTAATCGCCTTCCCTGATTTATCAGTAGGAATTTCCCATTTCTCTACAATCTCTCCGTAGTAATTAATAAATGCCATTTTTATTGTTGTACCACCTAAATCTACACCCACTAATATTTTCTCATTCATTTAAAATCACCTTTTTCTACTATTATATATGTGTTCATTAGTAAACGTTTTCAACCCTGTTACTTTTTACTTATACCAAACACTAAACTTATATTATCCTTATCTTTTAAGTTTTTGCATTTCTTGTCTTAAGAGGAGAATTGCCATTTGGTAATCCTTTGGCTCTACTAAATTTGATTGATACAGCTGTTTCATTTCTTCTTCCATTAATTCTAAGTCAGAAACTCGATCGCCTATGTAAATGATCGTTCCGAATTTTTTTAAAAGCTGCTGAACGTCATATATTGTTTTCAAGGTATCACCTACTTCATTATAACTGAGCACTACTTTCAAGTATAAAGGAATTGAAAAAAGCGTCAAGAAAACGTTAAAAATTTGTAAGGGTATTTAACAAGATTATTTTTCTAGCATTCCCTACATTATATTTCAATATATTAAAAATGATCAGAAACCATTAATTTTCCCTTATGTTGATTGGATTCAATACTATATTTTGTTTTATTTATCTGAATTATTTATTTTTTCTAAAAAATATATTGTCATTTCTAAAAGACAAGTTTAAAATAGGGTTACTTATTAATTGGAAGTTTATTAGGGGGAACAAGTAATGGTAACTTTTATTTTATGTGTACTTATTTTAATCGTAGGATATTTCGTGTATTCGAAGGTAGTTGAGCGCGTATTTGGTATTGATGACCAACGTGTAACTCCTGCTTATGCAAAAACAGATGGGCTAGACTATATGCCTATGAGCTGGTGGAAGGCTTCACTTATTCAGCTACTAAATATCGCAGGCTTAGGTCCTATATTCGGGGCGATTATGGGAGCTCTTTATGGACCAGTTGCATTTATCTGGATTGTTGTTGGATGTTTATTCGCCGGCGCTGTTCATGATTATTTTTCTGGGATGCTTTCCATTAAACATGGCGGTGAACAATATCCAACCCTTGTTGGACGTTATTTAGGAAAATCAGTAAAAACAATTATAAACTTAGTATCACTAGTGTTAATGATTTTAGTTGCAGCAGCTTTTACAGCAGGACCAGCTCAATTAGTTGAGCAGTTAACACCTTTAAGCTATTCAGCTTCTTTATTACTTATTTTCGTTTATTTCGTACTAGCAGCTGTTTTACCTATTAACAAACTAATCGGAAAAATTTACCCAATTTTCGGACTAATCTTAATCATCATGGCTGTTTCTATTGGATTTGCTTTATTCTTTATGGATCATTCCATTCCAAATCTAACAGTAGAAAATTTACATCCTGGTGAATTACCTATTTGGCCATTGCTAATGGTTACGATCTCATGTGGAGCGATCTCTGGTTTCCACAGTACACAAAGTCCAATTTTAGCTAGAACATTAAAGAAAGAAAGCGATGGACGCAAAGTATTTTTTGGTGCAATGGTTGCTGAAGGTATTATTGCTTTAATTTGGGCAGCAGCTGGTATGACATTCTTTGGTGGTCCAGATGGACTTCAAGGAGCTCTTGCTGAAGGAGGTACAGCAGGTGTTGTAAACGAAATTAGTAAAACAACATTAGGTCAATTTGGTGGAATTCTTGCCATTTTAGGTGTCATTATTCTTCCTATCACAACAGGAGATACAGCATTAAGATCTTCAAGAATGATGCTAGTAGAATTATTAAGCAAATTTGGAAATTTTGATTCTAAAATGAAAACTGTATTAATGACAATTCCAGTTATCGTTCCAACTTATCTTTTAACACAAATGGATTATTCATTCTTATGGCGTTACGTTGGTTGGACAAACCAAGTAGTAGCAACAGTGATGCTATGGACAGCTGCAATGTATTTACTACAGAACAACAAATTTCACTGGATTTGTAGTCTTCCAGCATTGTTCATGACAGCTGTAACTGGATCTTATATTTTCTATGCACCAGAAGGATTCCAATTATCCTATCAAACTTCTATGATCATCGGCTCCATCATCTTTTTAGCCGTACTTATTTGGTTCTTAACTCAAATGAAGAAATATAAAAGCAATCCTCTTCCATATGAAAAGGTTGCTTAAATCCCAAAAGGGCTGACAAATTGTCAGCCCTTTTTTAACGATCAGGATCTTGTGGATGTAAAAATGTTGGTCGCCGATTTTTTAACGGCATTGGTGAACGGAATAAAACATCCCTTAGGGCGCGACCATTAAATGGGATAAACGGATATAGGTATGGAACATTAAAGGACTTCATACGCGCAAGCATTATAATCCAGCCAGTAATTCCAGCTACAAAACCTATTACTCCTAGCCATGCGGTGAATAGAAGTAGCACGATACGGTAAATTCGATTAGCTAGGCTTAATTCGTAACTAGGTGTTGCAAAGGTTCCAATTGCCGCTATAGCTAAGTATAAAATCACTTCGTTTGTCAAAAGGCCAACTTCCACCGCTACCTGGCCGACCATTAATGCGGCAACAAGCCCAAGGGCGGTTGCCAACGATGAAGGAGTATGTATGGCGGCCATCCTTAATATATCAATACCGAGTTCAATTAGAAGGAACTGTAGAAGCAAAGGTACTTGACCTGGGTCTTCAATACCAACAAACTTCATACCAGGTGGCAACAAATCAGGATTATTAGCGAATAAATACCAAAGCGGTAAAAGAAAGATTGAAGCCCAAACTGCAATAAATCGAACCATTCGTAAATAAGCTCCTACTATCGGCTTATTTCGATATTCCTCAGCATGCTGCAAATGATGCCAAAATGTCGTTGGCGTGATAAGTGCGCTAGGAGACCCATCAACAAAAACAATTACATGTCCCTCATATAAATGAGCTGCTGCTGTGTCAGGACGTTCGGTGTATCTTACCACCGGGTATGGGTTAAGATGTCGACCTGATATAAATTCCTCTACTGTTTTTTCACCCATTGGAAGACCGTCTGTATCAATAGCCTTTAGTGACTTTTTTAAATCCTCTACATGTTTCAAGTCTGCTATATCCTCTAAATAGCACACAACCACATCTGTTTTGGAACGTCTACCTACTTGTAGATACTCCATTCTGAGAGATCGATCTCTAATTCTTCGTCTTGTTAACGCCGTATTAAATACGATTGTTTCGACATACCCATCCCTTGAGCCCCTAACAACTTTTTCCATATCTGGTTCCTGTGGCCCACGAACAGGGTATGTTCGGGCATCAATTAAAATGACTTGATCAATACCCTCTATAACAAGAGCTGTTGGCCCTGCCAAAACAGTTTGAACAACTGTATTTAAATCATCTGTTTTTTCAATTTCTACGTACGGGATATACGTTTTGAGTAGCTTTTCAAGTGTATTTTCCTCGAGCTGCTCTGGTGTAAGCTCAGATAAATATTTCATTAAATAATGTAGAATATCATCTTTTACAAATCCATCCACCATAAATAACGCCATTTTACGTCCAGCATACTCAACATCGAGCTGAATAACATCAAAGCTTTTTTTTACACCCAGCCGTTCATTTAAGTACGATGTATTTTCCTGAAAATCTTTTGTTACAATCTTTTTTTCTACCTCATACGCCATAAGATTTCTCCATTCCGTATCACGATTTGTTACAATCTTTGACGAATTATTGGTAAAACATACCTATATTCTATTAATTTGTTATTTTTAGCTTGTACTCATAAAATTCGAAAATGACTCATACAATTTAGCAACCTGTCCTTCTCGGAGTTGATAAAATGAAAGTAAAATGGATGATTGTCATCATTCTTGCCCTTATAACGTCTGGTATTCTTTATTTTTCGCATGGTCAAAGTGTTCGTGAAAGCATTATCTTTTTTCCCATTACCGATTCTGTAGCTTTTACAACAGCTTCAACTTCACTTGAATTTGTTGAAAATAAGGATGATGATGAATATGTGATTGAATGGGATGCTACCTCGTTTACGAACAAGGTAATTTTTCTTAGACAAGATTTATCTCTTCTTTTCTCTGATGGTAAATTAATTGACACATTATCAGAGTGGGAAGACCAAAGCCAAAAGCTGGCACAGTTTAAAAAGGTAAATGGTGAAGACAGTAGCCATTATGAAGCCATTAGTCTTCATTATGGTGAGATCCATTTGGAAGATGATCAAATCCGAAGTACACAGCAGATGACAAGTGATCATTTATATGTCATTGATTCAGAATTTACAAATGCTTTTTCATTTAAAGAAGCACAAACAGAGGAAGAACATGAGTGGAAAGATATTTTAGACAAAGTAAAAGCACAACACCTTGAATATAGCTGGAATCATTTAATCAATCATTATCAGATAAATAAAAATGAGTACGAGGCTATTCCATTAATTGAGCTTGCTAGATATAATAATGAGCCCCTTTTAGGACTTTCTAAGGCAAAAACACAAGAAGTCATCGGGAGTCTTTGGGAAGGGCTATATAAGAATTATTTCTTAGGTTTAAAAATAAAAGAAGGGAAAGCCATTGAACCAATTGGTAGTACAATGCCTCTCCTTCTATTTGCAAAAGATTATTCACATGTATTAGTACTAATTCAAGCAGAAGATGGTACTCCTTTTAAATTTATACAAAACATTAAAAGTTAAGGAGTAAGTTCATCCTGAAAAGCTTTGTAGTTTTCATTGTCCGGATCAAATTCTAGAGCTTTTGATACTTGTTCTTGCGCTAATTCCAATTTATTTTGATTAGCGTATAATACAGCTAAATTAAAATGTGCCTGGTGGTAGCTGTCATCATTTGAGATGACTTGTTGCAGGTGTTCCGTCGCTTCATCGTATTTTTTCAATTGAATGGCAGCTACAGATAATAAAAACAAGATATCATTTGAAGACTGATCACTAGAAATGGCTTCATGTAAATATGTGTATGCTTCTTCAAACTCTTCATTTTGAATAAGCTCCTGCCCCTTCATCGCTCTATACTCACTATATTGTGCTTTTGATTGGTCCATCCCGTATAGGATTAATCCTATTAACAATGCGACTGTTATGATAAGTCCGCCAACTCTAAGAAACCATTTTTTTTGGTTGGGTAGCTGAACGATGCTTGCAGCGAGAAATCCACCTATTAACCCTCCTATATGCCCTGCATTGTCAATATTAGGGATTACAAATCCCATCGCCAGGTTAATACCAACAACCACTAAAATATTTGAGCCCATTGTTCGGAAAAACACTTTTCGATTATAGACACCAATAAATAGTAAAGCACCAAAGCAGCCAAAAATAGCTCCCGAAGCTCCAGCAGACAGAAATGGACTAAAGGCAAAACTGACAATTGATCCAGAAACCCCTGCTAAAAGATAAATAAATAAAAATTTTCCTCTTCCATAAGCCCTTTCAACCGCTGGCCCAATATAAAAGAGAGCAAAGCTATTCATAAGGAGATGAAGAAACCCAATATGTAGAAAAATAGGTGTTATAAATCTCCACCATTCTCCATCATAAATAAGTGGATTAAATTTAGCGCCGAACTGAATAAGTGTATTTGTATCAGTACTTCCCCCAAAAAGTTCAAGAACAAGGAACATAAGGATTTGAATGCCTAGGAATATATTAGTAAAGAAAGGCTTGCCATTTTGAAAGAGCCTTTTTTCTTCCTCTCTTAGTTTATTTTGATGAGAAATAACTCGTGTCCTAACTTCATGAAGCTGAGATTCAGACACATCGGAAGAATTTAAATCTTTAATTGTGTCTAAAGGAAGATGTAGAGTGTCTGACAGCTTATCTAATCCTTGTTTCAGTTCATCTTTCACAAGAATCATTGAGGTAATATCAATGCTGCCCTTTCTTCCACCACTATAGCCCTTTAAAAACACTTCAGGATAGTCATCTACAGGCGGCAAGCTAGAAAAATAGATATTTAAAACCGTCAAAGGACCTCTAACCCCGGTTTTTAACAGCTGTTCAAATTTCCGACCGGCTTGTTCAATATCAATAGCAAGTGTGTTTCCCCAATCAACATCAGTTCTCTTTACCCTAATAATTGAAAACTGTTTCTTCCTAAAAGGTTCGAGCATAACCTCATTTCCATCTTGGGAAATAGCTAAGATTGTATACTTCTGTTCAATAACTAGTTGTTCAATAAACGACCAGTAGACATAATCCTGTTCTAAGACCATTTTTATCCGCTCCGCTTTATTTTTCTTTATTATATCAATACATGAATCAATTTCATAATGTATCATTTGTTACCAAAAAACGTATGAATTTCACATATAATCAAGTTTTGATCCCAGTATTGTATATTAACATGTTCAGGATGACGAAAAATGTTCGTTTTTTGATTTAAGAGTCATAATTATGAAATTAACTCACATAAACAAGAAAAGAAAGATTCTGCTTTTACAGATAAAAAAAAGCTGACAGTTCAAAAGAAAGTCAGCTTTAATGATGAATTTTCATTATGTTTTGATTTCTAAAATTGTTCAAATCAATGGAAAGCACGATTAACAAAACGATCTCTAATAAATGGTATTCTCATCGATAAATTAATAAAATATCTACGCAATTGCGGTTGACCTAATACAAAATTTACAATGCGATATCGATAACGATAAACAGCAAATGAACCTGCCGCAAGCATAATTAATCGTCTCATGATCATCCCTCCTACTCTTTATCATTAGTAGGAACGGGTGATTTTATCCTTTTTAAAAAAAGGTAACATTGTTTCCTTTACTACACTAACTGAGTGTTTGAATGATATTTGCTTTTTCATAAGTTTTTATATAAAGGATAGAAACGCTAGGAATGTCGTCAATACAATTGCTATAAAATTAACTGCATCATTATTCATAAAAGCAAACCGATTTGATTTCCATCCAATTTTCGAACAATGAATTCTTTTTTCAGTAACCTTTTGACAAGTTTTACATTTGTATTTTATTTGAACAGTTTGCCCTAGAACAGTATCAAAAATATTTCCAAGGAAACCAAAAAGAGCAACGAATAAGACATCTAGTATAGACAGTGAAAATACGAAACCTGACATAATACCGATAAAGAACGCTCCAACCAAACCTGCAAAAGAACCAAGCAAAGAAACAGCACCAGAGGTACCTCTGTCCACTTCCTTTAGTGTAAGCAACATTCTAGGACGTCCTTTACTCAATGTGCCTATTTCGGAAGCCCATGTATCTGAATTTGCTGCAGCTAAAGAAATTGAAAACAACAAGAGGTAGAGTGTATCGTTTGACCCTTGGAAATAATAAACAACTGCAATAAGCGCTGGTATTCCTCCATTTGCCGCTACCTGCATCATATCTCGTTGATCACCTTTAGGAAGGATTTCCTGTAAAAATGACTTTTGTTTTGCTTTAACCTTACTTAGAAGGCTCGAACTTACAAAGAAGCATCCCAATAAAAATAAGCCTTTCCAGGAAAAACCTAAAAAAATAGCTGAACCTACCACAAAAGCACCTATCATTCCACTTATCGACAACGACCTCATTTTCCACGCCCTATAGGAAAGGAACATGACTAAAAGTAATCCAAGTAACATTTTATTTCATTACTCCATGCTCAGTAATAAGGGTGGATACAGGAACATCATGAGCTTCTATAGGTACTCCGTTAATAAGTTGACTTGAAAAAGCTAATGAAACAGTATCATTTTTATAATCCATAAGATATCGATCATAATATCCCCCACCATAGCCTATTCGATAACCATTTTTATCAAAACAAATACCTGGGACAAGGATAAGATCAATTAGAGATTTTTTTACAGCAGATGTTTCTGATAAGATCGGTTCTTTTAAACCGTAAAAGACATTCTCAAGCTGATCAAAAGAGGTAATGCTTCTAAATTCCATCGTATTGGTAGCTGGTTCGCATTTTGGAACAACAACTGTTTTCTTATCAGTCCACGCTTGTTTTATGATCGGAAAAGTATCAACTTCTCTGCCTCGAGAAACTGTAACAGCTACTGTATTTGCCTTATTCCATGTTGAGAAAGAAAATAAATGCTTATGTATTTCTTTTGAAAGCTGTTGATATTCTTCATCACTGATTTCGGTAAGTTGTTTTAGCATAATGCTTCTCATTTCCTTTTTCTTCAAGAATATCCCTCCTTTTGTTTATAGTAGCATATTTGAAAACTCGCTGACTGGTGAAAATAAAAAGTGAAGACCGAAGCGTTAGTTGAACTTATAGTTAATAAATAAAATTAGCTACTACGTCGTGTAGTCTCCTGTGCTACTAATTTATACTGTAATAACGTATAAAAAAAAACAGTAGGATATAAAATCCTACTGCTTACTTTGTTTCACGGTGTACTGTCATTTTTTTCTCTCTTGAACAATATTTCTTAAGCTCAAGACGATCTGGATTATTACGTTTATTCTTTTTAGAAATATAGTTACGTTCGCCACAATCAGTGCAAGCTAATGTAATATTCACACGCATGTTTCTTTCCCTCCAAACATAAAAAACTATAAAACAAATCAGACTTTAATATAATAGCATTTTTATTTGACAAATTCCACATCTATTTCATTATATTTTAAAGATATTGTAGAAATTCAGGCTTTTTATAGATAGAGATTAACTTTTTTATAAGAATTGACCACTGATACTCCTTTATAATAGCAAGATATCCAGTATGAGCTATCTCATCGGCCTGCTTTGGGTGTGACAGAACAAAATGTAGAGTTTCAGCTAAACTTTTGCTGTTAATTTGCTCTGTTAACAAGCCACGGTTATGCAACAACACTTCTCCTAAGCCTCCAACCTGAAATGAGATAATTGGTTTATGTAAAACCATTCCTTCTAAAGCAACGATCCCAAATGGCTCATATAAGCTTGGTACAATAAGTGCTTGGCAATTGCTAAGTAGTGTATTACGTTCCTTATCTTTCACAAAACCAGTAAAAAAAACGTTCGCCTTGATTTGAAGAGTTGTTGTCATTTGTTTTAATTGTTCTTCATAAGGTCCTTCACCAGCTATAACAAGGTTTAATTCAGAATACTCTTTATGTAAGATCGAGAAGGCCTCAAGGAGAAGGTGATATCCCTTTTCTTTAACTAATCTTCCCATGGATAATAAAAAAGGAGAATTGATAAAAGAAAACTTTTGTAGTGCTTGTGAAGGCTCTAGCATTTTTTGATAGTTTTCGACGATAACACCATTTGGTATTACCTCTATTTGAATTTCTCGTTTTACTGCTCTATTTTCTATAATTTTTCTCATATAAAGACTACAAACGATTAGCTGATCTGAAGCTTCAATAAGCTGTTTCTCATAGTTTGTTATGGTGGAAAGCTCTTTTCCATTCTTAAATTGTTTTCGTTCATGTTCTGTAGAATGAATCGTCGTAATTAATGGTTTATGTAATTCTTCCTTAATTTGACAAGCTGATGCCGTAAACATCCAATCATGTACGTGAATGAGGTCAAATGGAATGTGTAGCTCCTGAAGAACAAATTGACTGAACCGAAAATTAATGTTCCGTATAAAATCGAACAAATCTGACGAGTTTTGTCTCCATGGCAGCAAGTGAAAGATGTGGACATTCTCCTTCTTCATATAACTTTCTTTATTACTTTTAGAAGGCGTTAAAATAATAAATGTAAGATTATGTTTAATGCCTTCCTCCACGAAATCATTTACATGTCTACCAAGTCCCCCAACTAGATGTTCATCAAATTCAGGTGTTAACGCTAAAATTGTACGATCACTCTTCATCATAGTCTGTATATGCTGAGAACATTGGTACCCACGTCTCGCTCTCCTCCATTTCAACTACCCTTCTCCAGTTTAGTTGATTCTTTATTCTCTTATGATTATGGTACTCTTTTTTAGTAGAGCATTTAATGACTATAGATTGGTTTTTAGAGTTGCTTACGACGAGCTCACAAGAGTATGTAGCTGTCTCAAGGTTTCGAATTTCTAAAACACCACTACATTTACTTACATTAAATGAAAATTCTTCATTGAATTGATTCTGCCGACAAAGAATAACTCTTACTAATAAATCATTAAAGTTTTCTCCAAGTAATGAGGAAACCGCTATCTTAGTAGAAGAAACTATTTTCCAGGAAACTAGTACAACGTCTGGATAAGTAAAAATTTCTATAGTATCGACACAAACCGGCGATTGATTTCGAATGATATGTTGGTGATTAAGAAGATGATATGTTTCCATAAAGATTCCTCTCTTATTTCATACTCTATTTATCATACCATGTGCGAAAAGTATTCAAACTTAGCTTATTTAAAGAAATATCGGCAAAAAACTACATTTTCCTCAAAATATCACTTCTTTACAATGGCAAATTATGATATAAAGGTAAAGGGAAATAATCAAAGAAGGTGAAAATGATGACAATTGTGATTATTATTTTATTTATTATAAGCATTGCTTTAATTGGATTATCTTTTTTCCAACGTGACAATGTTAAAGAACTAGAACAAGAATTAGACCATTTACAATTATCTGCCATGCAAGAGATTTATAAATTGAAAAAGAAAATGCGCATTGTAGAAGAAGAATTATTACAAAATGATGTTCCTTTAAAAGAACAAGCAAAACAATATCAAGAGGATGAGGGCGCAAACCCTAAACGTATATTAGCAAAGTATCGCCAAGGTATGTCACTTGAAGCTATCGCTTTATCAGAAGCTTCTTCTGTTGAAGAAATTCGCACAATTGTGGAACAGAATGAGAGGGCATTAACATGAGTAAATTAGGCTTTCAAGCTTTTGCAGCAGGCATGATTGTTGCAACTTCTGTTCTTGGCGGAACCTATCTTCTTTCAGATCATCAATCTGCAACTGCTGATAGTGAGCAAAAAGAAGTAACAGAAAAACAAGTCAACCAGTTTCTTAAAAGTAATGGACAAGTTTCCATCACATCTGAAGAGTATGAAGAGCTTCTAGCACTTAAAAAAGCTGAAGTAGTACAAGAGGACTCTCAAAATCAACAACAAACTGAAACGGCTAAAGTAACTGAACAACCTAAGGAAGCTGAAGAAAAGAAAGAAGAAGTAATAAAGTATAATATTACGATTAAAGAAGGCATGACAACTAGTGAAGTTTCTGATCTTCTTGAACAAAATGCCATAATCGCCTCATCTTTTGAATTTGATCAATTTTTAATCAAAAACAACTTTCATACAAGAGTCCAGCTTGGTACGTTTGAAGTCCAAAAAGGAATGACGTTCCAGCAACTTGCAGAAGCGATTACTAGGTAAAGCAAAACAGCTAAGAATTATTTTCTTAGCTGTTTTTTATTTACTTATGAATTCAAATCGTATCTCTGTCCTTTAATCAAGTACATAATACTCTCAGAAATATTTGTTGCATGATCTGCTGTTCTTTCAATATAGCGACAAATGAACATAAGCTGAGTAAGTTGCTGATAGCTGTCTTTTTTAGATGACATGAGATCCAATATATCTCGAATTGTTTCTCCATATAATTCATCCACCTGATCGTCCATATCAGCCACTTCTTTTGCTAAAACAAGGTCTTCTTCATTAAAAGCCTTTATCGATAATGAAAGCATTTTCGTAGCAATTTCGTGCATCTTTCTAATATGTTTAATTGGTTTAACAAGAGGTTCATCACCGATTCTAATTGTTGACTTAGCTATGTTTACTGCAAAATCAGCCATTCTTTCAATATCACTTGAAATTTTAATTGCAACAATAACTCTTCTTAGATCTGTTGCAACAGGCTGTTGTTTAGCAATTAAAAGGATCGCTAAATCGTTAATTTCTTCATCAAGGTCGTCCACTCTATAATCATCCTCAATAATTTGAAGAGCTTCATCAATATTTTGTTTTTCTAACGCATCAATTGACTTGTTAAGTGCAATTTCAGTAACACTTCCTATTTCAATTAATTTATCTCTTAAGTTTTTTAAATCGATCTCGAATCTTTCTCTTATACTCATAATGTTTACCTCCTATGTAAATACAGTTATATATTCCCCAAAATAATGCTTTATAAAACTAAGATAAGTTTATGGATAAAAAAAGTCGTGCACTTATGGAAATGCACGACTTTTTTATTAACCGAATCGACCTGTAATATAATCCTCAGTTCTCTTATCAACAGGATTTGAAAAGATTTTATCCGTTGCATCAAATTCTACAACTTCTCCGTTTAAGAAGAACGCTGTTTTATCTGAAATACGAGCAGCTTGTTGCATGTTGTGAGTTACAATGATAATGCTATAATCTTTCTTTAAATCTTGAATTAATTCCTCTACCTTAAGAGTTGATATCGGATCAAGCGCTGAAGTTGGTTCATCCATTAAGATAACATCAGGCTCAATTGCTAAGCAACGAGCAATACATAAACGCTGTTGCTGTCCCCCAGAAAGACCATATGCATTTTCTTTTAATCGATCCTTAACTTCAGACCAAATTGCAGCTCCACGTAAACTTCTCTCAACAATTTCATCTAAAATACGTTTATCTTTTATACCATGAATTCTAGGTCCGTAAGCGATGTTATCATAAATTGATTTAGGAAATGGATTAGGCTTTTGGAAAACCATACCAACTCTTGTTCTTAAATCTTCAACCTTATAACTCTTATCAAGGATACTTTTTTCTCTATATCTGATATCTCCTGATATACGAACAACAGGTATTAATTCAACCATTCTGTTTAATGTTTTAATAAATGTCGATTTTCCACAACCAGAAGGTCCAATGATTGCCGTTACTTCATTTTCATGAATAGAAAGGTTAATGTTCTTTAATGCATGATCTCCACCGTACCATAAGTTTAAATCTTTTGTATCATATACAACGCTCTTTTTATCCACTGACTTTTCTGATCTTTCAATAGTCGTTACATTTTTCTTTTCACTATCAGATAAAACTGCCATAGTTTAAAAACCCCCCAAGAAATTAAAATCTATTTTGAAACTTATTTCTAATAATGATTGCAATTGAATTCATTAAGAATAATACGATTAAGAGTATAACGATTGTAGCTGCAGCAAGGTTTGCATACTCAGCAACAAGTGCAGAGTCAACAGTCCAATAATATATTTGCATAGGTAAAATTGTAAATTTATCAAAAATGCCATCTGGAAGTGGAATTAACAATGCCGGAATACCTATAACAACTAGAGGTGCTGTTTCACCTATTGCTCTAGAGAGAGAAAGTATAAGACCAGTTAACACCCCTGGAATGGCTGCCGGTAAAACAATATTTTTTATTGTTTGCCATTTAGTAGCTCCCATTCCATAAGAAGCTTCTCTAAGGTATTGTGGAACTGCACGAATAGCTTCTTGACTTGCAACAACAACAATTGGAAGTACTAATAAAGACATTGTCAGACCACCAGCAAGAACAATATTCCCTAATCCAAAGCTACGTACGAATACAGTCAAACCTAATATACCGAATACGACGGATGGAACACCAGCTAAGTTAGAAATATTAGTTTGAATAATAGATTTTAATTTCCCGTTTTTTGCATATTCCTCTAGGTAGATTGCAGTACCTACTCCTAAAAACATTGTAACAGGTGCAACTACGACCATTAACCATAAAGTACCCATGATCGCACCCATAATACCTGCACGTTCTGCATCTGTTGAAAGTTTATTCGTAATAAATTGAAAGTCAATCCATCCAATACTATCTGAATATACTCGATAGATTAATGTTAATAATACGACTAATCCAAATAGAGTCGCTAATAGAAAAACAACGTTCGCAAGGTTATTCGCAAACAATCGTGATCCCATTTTTTTCTGTACCTGTTCAACATCTACATATTTCATCTTAATATTCCTCCCTATATTTACGAGAAATATACTGAGCAACTAGGTTCATTATAAGAGTAAAAACAAATAATGTCATAGCAACAGCGTATAAACTGTAATAAATAGTTGAACCTGCAGGAGCTTCCCCACCAGTTACTTCAACGATGTAAGCAGTCATTGTCTGCATGGATTGTGTAAGATCAAAGGTAAAGTTCTTGTTACTTCCACTTGCAATTGCGACGATCATCGTTTCACCAATCGCACGAGAAATTCCTAATACAAACGAGGCAATAATACCAGATATAGCAGCTGGAATGACGACTTTCCAAGTTACCTCAAGTTTTGTTGAACCAAGGGCAAGAGCACCTTCTCTCATTGAGTTTGGCACAGAACTCATTGCATCTTCAGAAAGTGAAGCTACCATTGGAATGATCATAATACCCATTACTATACCAGGGCTTAAAATATTTGTTGGTTCTAAGGCTGGTATAAATGACCTTAATAAGGGTGTTACAAAGGTGTAAGCAAAAAAACCATATACGATCGTAGGAATACCTGCAAGAATTTCTAATATAGGCTTTAAAATTCTGCGCACTTTATCTGAAGCATATTCACTCAAGAATACAGCTGCCATTAAACCAACTGGAATAGCCACTATCATGGCAATAATTGTTGAGTAGAGTGTACCCATTAATAATGGAAGCACTCCGAATACTGCCTCATCACCCAATGGTTTTAAAATTGTTCCTGTATAAAAGTCTAAAAATGAAACATCTCTAAAAAAGTTAATTGTTTCAGTTAGTAGAGTAACAACTATACCAATAGTTGTTAGTATTGATATTGTTGCAATTGCTAATAAAAATTTAGGCATGAACTTTTCTGTGACTGAAGTTAAATTTGTCGTGCTTCTCTTTTTTTCAATCATGTCACGGATGCTTTCTTTATTATCCAAGATCGAAAACCCCTTCCATCCTCCACATATTATGTAAGGTGAAATTTTATTGTAGATAGTTTTAATAGAAGAAAATACATAAGAAGATGAGAAGCTAAACTTCTCATCTTCATACAGTTAGGAAAACTTTCGAGGATGATTATTTTAATCCTTCTAAGTAGCTAATTGATTCTTGAATTACTTCATCTTTCAATGGAGCAAATCCAGTTTCTGCAGCTACATCTTGAGCATTTTCCATAGTGTAGATTGCATAATCAAGAACTTGTGGCTTTTCTTTTGCCATATCAACATTTAAGTATGTGAATACTGGACGAGTAAATGCTTTATACCCAGCTTCATCATCTAAACCAATTGTATCTAAACTTGGAGCAATTGGACCTTTACCAAAGTCAACAGAAACTGCGTTTAATTTATCTTTATTGCTCTCGTAGTATCCGTATCCAAAGAATGCAATTGCATTTTTATCTTTTGAAACAAGATCTACAAGAGTAGAATATTCTTGTTGTAGGTTAACACTATCAACGAAATCTTTTTCTTCCATGATCGTTTCAAACATGAACTCGTTAGTACCATGGTTTTCGTTAGGACCCATAGGCTTGATTTCTTCAGCTGGCCATTCTGGATTAATATCAGACCATTTAGTTACTCCACCTTCAGCAAGGAAGATTTTAACAACATCTTCTTGAGTCATTTCTTTTGCCCAATCATTTTCTTTATTGATAACAAATGTTAAACCATCAAGAGCAACTTGGAATTCTTTAACTTCAATACCAAGCTCTTCAGCTTTAGCTGTTTCTTCTTCTTTAATATGACGAGATGCATCATTAAAATCAGTTCCGTTTTCAGCTACAAGAAACTTTTCAAAACCAGCAGAAGTACCCGCACGACTTACTTCAACAGAAACTTCTTCATTTTCACCCATATAGTTTTCAGCCATTCTTGCCATGAAAGGATATACAGTACCAGAACCATCAATTACAACGCTACCTTCTAAAGTTGCTTCTTCTTCAGTAGCTTCTCCGTTACCAGTGTTAGTTTCTTCTGCAGTTTCTCCGCCACCACAAGCAGCTGCGAATACAACTAAGATTCCCATTACGATAAGTAATGCTAGGTTTTTAAAGCTTTTCATTGCCAAATTCCCCCTAAAGAGTGTTTTTTGTTTTGTCCTACGAGTAATAGAATAACGCTCTAGTATTAATAACGTTTTAACTTAATGTAAAGGTTTTGTAAATTTGTGATGGAGTTTGTCATATTTTGCGTAAAGATGGGTATTAGGTTTATTAGAACATTATTCAATTTTTATTTTTATACAAAGGAAATTGTTACATACATATTATTACGAACCAAATTTACCCACTACTATCACCATCAACAAGATTGTTCTTTAAAACTGGTTTTCGACTTGTTTGCTCTATACTTTCTTCGCTTTCTTCTAGTTGAACATTTTTTACAAAAAAGTATATAACGAAGTGGCCCGCTCCAATGATGGCAAGTAAAACCGGAATACTTTGTTTTTCATCAAAGAAAGAAATAGCAATGATAAACCCTAGTATTGACACAATTCTTCCTGCGTTTAGAAAAATCTCTTTTACCACAATGTACTCTATTCTCGCTTTTGCAGCGCTCCACGCCTTTCCAATCACATCAAATGTTAATGACATATACGGAACGAGTAACATCGGATACCCAATAGCAATGAGGGCAGCATATATAAGTAGCTTTTGATAAGTCAAATCAAACAAAATTAAATAAATTGAGAGATAAAGTAAAGTCCCACCTATTAAAATGAAACGTTTACGCTTATTTTTCTTTATCACTCTTGATGCAAGATAATAACCAATAAAAGCTACACCTGAATTGACTAAACCGAAAGTCCCTAACGCTAATTCACTACCTGTTGTAATAAAGACGAAAACACCAATTACAAAAGCGAAGGTTCCTTCCCTTAAGCCTTGAAAAAAATGTGCTCTTGTAACATGTCGCCAATTTTTATTATTCTTTCTTTCATGAAAAATTCGTTTTAAAATAAAATCTCCTTCGGCTTTTCTTCTCTTTAAAAAAAAGCTCAGTACTACAGCGCCTGAGAATAATAAGAGAGAAATTGTAAAGATTGTCGTATATCCAGTAAAGTTTTTAAGCCTAGAGATGACAAAACCAGCAACTATAGGACCAACCATTCCAGCTGTAGAGTTCATCACACCTAAAAATCCATTAAAGAAATCTCTTGTTTCAGGTTCAGTAATCTCAAATGTTAAAACGTTAAACGCAAGCCAGTAGAAACCATACCCTATCCCTAATGTACCGCCTAATAGGATAAGAAATTTCGCAGCAGATCCTCCGATCATAAGGACGCTTAAGAAGAATACAGCTAAAAAAATAACACCTAGCCTTAATACAATTACTCGATCTACCTTTTTAGCTAATCTTCCTGCAAAGATAAAGGTTAAAGGCTGCATCACTACAATTGATAAATTGTAAATGGCTAAATCAATAAATTTTCCGGATTGTTTCCATAAGTAAACGTTCACAAATGTATTAGAAAGTGCAATACTTAAGGAATATAATCCTCCTATCACTAATAATAAAATTAAATCTTTACTTACATCTACATCACCAATAATTTTCTTCATTTTTGACATAAAAACTACTCCCCTTCAACTTCTAGTACATAGTTTGTCTTATCGGTTTGTAGTTATGTATATATCTTGTAATTAGTACGTTGTGAGGTATAAACCATACAAAAAAGGACTAACAAGTATGTTAGCCCTTCACGTTATCTTTATTCTTTTTCTTATTATTTCGCAGCGCTGAAACGCTTAGAAACTTCATCCCAGTTTACTACGTTCCAGAAAGAAGCGATGTAATCTGGACGGCGGTTTTGGTAGTTTAGGTAATAAGCATGCTCCCAAACATCTAAACCAAGGATTGGTGTTTTTCCTTCCATTAAAGGAGAGTCTTGGTTTGGAGTGCTTGTTACTTCTAATTCACCATTGTTTACAACTAACCAAGCCCAACCTGAACCGAAACGAGTTGTTGCCGCTTTAGCAAACTCTTCTTTAAAGCTGTCGTAGCTACCAAATTTAGCATTAATTGCTTCACCAAGCTCACCAGCCGGCTCACCGCCACCATTTGGAGATAAGATTGTCCAGAATAGACTGTGGTTTGCATGTCCACCACCATTATTACGTACTGCTGGGCGAATAGCTTCAGGTACAGCGTCAAGATTAGAAACTAATTCTTCAACACTTTTTCCTGCTAAATCAGCATTTCCTTCTAAAGCAGCATTTACATTTGTAATGTAAGTGTTGTGGTGTTTTGTGTGATGAATGTTCATTGTTTCTTTGTCAATATGTGGTTCTAGTGCATCATACGCATAAGGTAATTGTGGTAATTCGTAAGCCATTTTTTGTTCCTCCTTAATATATGTACGTGTTAAAAGCTTGTGTAAGCTCTTCAAGTTTAAGGTTACCAAAATTGCCCTGTACTTTCAATTGAAAAGCATTCAAACACATAACAGTTTTCTCACAAGTAGTAAATTATATACAATAGAAGAACCTATCTTAAAACCTGAAATAGAAAATACGCGATCATCATTAATTGAATGAATCCTTTTGCAAACACACCTGAAATAAATCCTAATAAAGATCCTACACCAGACTTTATAGCTAATTTAAATTCCTTTTTATGAAATAATAGCTCTGCAAATACAGCACCTATAAAAGGCCCTATTATTACACCTATAAACGGAACAATAAAAGGTCCAACTAAAAGACCAACTGTACTTCCCCAAATGGCTGCTTTACTACCACCAAATTTTTTTACCCCTAACAGATTTGCTAAATAATCCGCTCCAAATAGTAAAGCAATAAAGAATCCCTGTATCATCCAAAATAACCATGTTAATTCAGTAAATTCAAAGAACCATCCATATAGTAAAAATCCCGCAACAATAAAAAGTACACTAGGGATAATTGGATAGATAAGTCCAATAAAGGAAACAACAAACAATAAACTAATAACGGACCAATAGATTATTTGCATAAAAGAACCCTCCTTAAAGTAAATGTGGCTAATACCGACTTCTTTTATTTCAGTATTCAAGTACTCTTACTAATAATATATGATTAAGTAAGATAAACAACCTCCCACAGAACAGCACTATTAAAAATTTAAAGACAGATTGTCTAAATATGAGTGTTTAGACAATCTGTCTTTTTTAGTTCACGTTAAATTGTTTCGAAATACTAGACAACGAATTGGATAAACCTTTTAATTGTAAACCAATTTCATGCGTGCTCTCCATCTGCTGTATTTGATCACCACTAGTTGAAAGCATCTGTTCTGAACTTGCAAGGGTTTCTTGCGAAATTGACGCAAAGCTTAACGTGCCTTCTTCTAGGTCTGGGAGAACTGATTTTAAGCCTTGAAGTTCTCCTTGCATTCCTTGAAGTCGCTTACTCACCGTCTCAATTTCAACCATTAATTCATCAAAAGATGCTTTTGATGAATTTGCTGTTTCCAAGTTTCGTTTAATTTTCATAAGCATATCATCGAATTCTTTTGTAGCTCGAATCGTTACATCTTCCATTTCAGCAATCGATTTTGAGATGTCTACAGTTGCCAATGAGGATTGTTCTGCTAGCTTACGTACCTCATTGGCAACAACAGCAAAACCTTTTCCTGCTTCTCCTGCCCTTGCCGCCTCTATCGTAGCATTGAGAGCTAATAATTTTGTTTGGTCGGCGACACCTTTGATTAAACCTACAAGATTAGTGATTGAAGAGGAATGATTCTTTACTTGCTGAATCGTTGACGTCATGTGCTCAAAATCTTGTTCGAAGCTATGGATGGTGTTGATTAAATATGTGTTGTTCTTTTCTCCTCGCTTTGCGGATAAATTCATATCTTCGGAGCTCTGAAAAACTGTGTCCATCCCAGAAATTAAAAGTTCAATTCTATGTTTCATTGATTGAAAGCCATTTACACTACTTTCAGAGCTACTTGCAGTTTGTTCTGCACCTTGTTTTACGACATTAATGGCTTCAATTAGCTGACGGCTATAAGAGAGGGCATATTCTGAGGAATGGCTAAGATTTTCCCCGGTATTTTCTAGCTCCGTTGTTGTTTCATTAATTTCATTTATCACGACTCTCATCTGTTCAATCATCATATTAAAACTCATTTTGAGAGATTGAAGCTCAGGAATGGTTGTATTAATTAAGGCTTTTTTATTTAGATCTCCCTCACGCACCTCTGTCATAACATTTTGAAGCTCATTTAATGGCTTTGTTAGAGTTCTTACAAACATAATTAAAAGGATAGTTGAAATAATTATGCTAACAGCCATTACAATAATCATAAATTGTGCCATCTCGTTTACTGGACCTAAATAAGATTCAGTAGGGACCACAAGAAACGTTTTCCCATTAATCTCTGGCACTTTTATAACAGAAATTGTATAGTCTTTTCCATCAATTGTTTGATGAAAAACAGCGTTTTTTCCATTTGCTATTTTTTCTTTAAAAGACTCAGTAAAAGAGATGCTCGCTTTATTACTTATTTTAAAAGGTTTAATTTCATCCTCTGAATAATAAAATATATCCGATTGGATTCCGTCTGATTCTAACTGTCGTTGCTGATCACGTATACTTATTTCTAATTGTTGCATAAAATATAGGTTATCACTTACATATAAGAACTTTAAGTTTTTAGCAACATACGCCATAACCTCTGATTCACGACTTATCCGGTTTTCAATCGTCTCAATGGTTGTATCCTTTGCCTTTAGGTAAGAACTAATTCCTACTATATTAATAGAAACAATCAATAAGAAACTAAATAAAAACAATAAACGATTTTTTAAGCTGAATTTTGAAAAAACTTTATTTATAACTGAATTGTCTTCTGGTAGCTTATCCTTTTCTGTTTTCTTGCTCTTTGTAAGCTTTTTCGAGTTAAGCTTCAGCTTATATATTGGTGTCTTTTTTATGTAGTTCGCCCATTTCAATCCCAAGTCGAGCCCCCCATATCTCGTGTAATTTCGACTAATTATACCATCGAAATATTAAGCTAGTGTTAAGATTGAAATTCACGTCAATAAGACCTTCTTCTTATTTTTCAAGAAAGATCCACCAATTTTGCTAGATTAATGGAAATAAATATATAAAAAACACCACTGCTACTTTTAGCAGTGGTGTACAGATTTTATTTTTATGTGAATAGATTAATCTCTGTAACCTAAAACAGCTTCTGCGATGTTAACTGAATGATCACCAATACGTTCTAAGTTGCTAATAATGTCAACAAATACAATACCAGCAGAACCTGTACAGCTTCCTTCATTAATACGTAATATATGTTTTTTACGAAGAGTTCTTTCCATTTTATCAATTTGCTCTTCTGACCTTAGAACCTTAGATGCTAAAGATGTGTCTTTATCGTCTAAAGCTGCTATTGCATCTATTAATGTTTGAATTGTTAAGTCAAACATTTCTTGAAGATCCTGCTTTGCTGAATCCGTAAGTTTCACTTTATTTGTTATTTGATAGCCTACCAATTCCACTACATTTTCAAAGTGATCTCCGATACGTTCAATATCTCTGACTGTATCCATTAGCATACTGTGCTCTTCTGATTCAGCTGTCGACATCTCACTTCTTGAAATCAGAATTAAATAGTCAGTTATTTTTCGATCTAAATTGTTTATAGCATCCTCTAGTTGCAAAGCAGTGTCCGCATTTTTTTGAGAGAAGGACATTTGATAATCCCTAGCTGCTTCTAAGCCAACAGTTGCAAATTTCCCCATTCGAAGTACTTCTTCTTTAGCTTGTCCTAAGGCAATAGAAGATGATTGTTCAATAAAAATTGGGTCAAGATGTTTTGCTTTATATTCGATAACTGAATCTTCACCAGGAATTAATTTTGTAACTATCCAGGCTAAGACACCAATTAGAGGTAATTGAATAATCGTGTTAGAAAAGTTAAATGTTCCATGTGCAAAAGCAATGGTCATTTCAGGGTTGAGATTTAACTTCGCTTGTAAAAATTGCATAAAAACCGTAAATAGTGGTAAGAAAATCAAAAAAATCGTCGTCCCAATCAAATTAAAAATAACATGTGTTAAAGCAGCTCTTCTTGCAGCAACAGAAGCTCCAATAGAAGCTAATACAGCCGTAATTGTTGTACCAATATTATCACCAAAAAGAACCGGTAAAGCTGCCTTAATATCTAATAGACCTTGACCAAATAGCTCCTGCAAAATTCCAATTGTCGCGCTTGAACTTTGGACAATAACTGTAAAGATAGTACCTACTAACACACCTAGCAGAGGATTAGAGCTCATACTTACAGTTAAATCATGAAAGGCCTCTAAAGATCTCAACGGCTTCATTCCGTCACCCATTAATTCTAAACCAAAGAATAGTGCTCCAAAGCCGAACACAATTTGACCGATGTTATGTATTCTTTTATTTTTAAAGAAGAATAAAAGGATTGCTCCTACAGCAATAATAGGTAAGGCATAATCAGAAATCTTAATTCCAATAATAAATGCTGTAACAGTGGTTCCTATATTAGCCCCCATAATAACACCAATAGCTTGTCTAAGTGACATAAACCCAGCACTAACTAAACCAACAGTAATAACTGTTGTTCCACTACTTGATTGAATTAATACTGTTACTATAATTCCAGCTAAAACACCCATTAAGGGGTTTGTCGTAAACTTATCCAAAATATCTCTTAATTTGTCACCAGCGGAGCGTTGCAGACCATCTCCCATATATTTAATTCCAAATAGAAATATCCCAAGTCCACCAATGAATTCAAATATCATCTTCTGGATATCCAGTTCCAAAATTTCCAACTCCTCATTTCGTCTTTTGTCGACAAACATCTACAACCCTTACAATTATTAACGATATTCTATTTTATTGTAAAGATGTTTTTCTAAAATATTTACAAAAAATTTATAAAAACTTTACAAAAGATTCTAAATTTAAAAATAAACCTTAACTTATAACTTCATTCCTTGTCATATTTCTTTTTCATCTATAAAATATAAGACGTATAAATTATAAGGATGTGTTTCATAACATGAACGTTTTTAAACAGTTATATACTAGCATATACTCACCCAAAACCATATCCACTTTTCGATTTCAGGGAATAGGAAAAACTATTTTATATGTCTTTATCTTATCGTTACTTAGTACAATTCCGACTGGTTATCACTTTTCCACTGGATTGAGTGAGGGTATCAAAGGGTTTGATCAAACATTACAAAATGAACTTCCCGACTTTATTATTGAAGATGGCCTTCTATCAGCTGACACTGAAAAGCCCATAGAAATAAAAGTAGATGATTTTATCATTATATTAGATGAATCAGGCGCTTTCGGTGTAGAAGAAATCGAGGCAAAGCAAAATGCTATTGGTATTTTGAGCGATCGATTTGTGTTCTCTGCAAACGGGCAAGCACAATCATACGAATATAGCCTATTGAACATGTCAATAACAAAGCAAGATTTAACGGAAATCACTTCACAGTTTAATCAACTTCTACCTATTGTTTTAACTATATTATTTGTTGTGATGTACTTATTCGGAGCTTTCGTTAAGTTTATAGAAGTAACTTTTTTAGCATTGCTGGGTTTAGCCATTAAAAACAGCTTACAAAGGAAACTTAACTTCAAGCAGGTTTGGGTTATGGCCGCCTACTCAACAACACTTGCAACCGTTTTTTTCTTTATAATGGATAGTCTACAGGTTATTGTACCAAGTGGATTCTTGATTAACTGGTTTGTTCATTTAATTGTTATCTATTTAGTCTTAAAGGAAGTGCCTTCTATTAAGAAAAAAATAAATGAAGCATAAAAAACGCGGATTCCCCGCGTTTTTTTAGTTTCTTTATTCCGCGATTTTTGTTATCAGGTCTATTCTATTAACTCTATTATTTTTAACATAATATTTCGGTGCAAAACATAGAGTGTAATATAGAATATATAAAAAAACCTGGGAGGCAATCATGAAGCGATTCTCAACTATTCTAATCGGATTATTTCTTTTGTACATTATCTATTACGACTTCCAAATTGGCACACTTCCAGTTACAAATAAAACATCAACAGCACAAGTAGTAGCCTCTAATAGTATAGATAAACAGCAAACGAAAATCCCGAGCTTTGAAATGACAGTAAAACAGGGAGACACAGTATTATCCATTATTGAAAAGCATCATGGAACCCTCCCTGTATCAATTGAACAAGTAATTGAGGATTTCGAAACCTTAAATCCTAAAATGGATGCAGAAGAAATTATGATTGGGAAAAAATATACTTTTCCAAATTATAATCCATAGATCATTCTTGTCATTTCTCACCCATCACTGTAAAATGAGGGTTGGTAAGTATAATTACTAGTAAAATAAAACGTAGTCAAGTATCATAAATATTGGATAAGATTGTCGAAGGTTTAAACTTATTGTTAAGGAGCGATTTACACGTGAGTGAAATCATACATCGTACGAAAACCAGACCCGTTAAAGTTGGTAATTTAACAATCGGTGGAAATAATGAGGTTGTTATTCAAAGTATGACAACAACGAAAACACATGATGTCGAAGCAACCGTTGCTGAGATTAACCGCCTAGAGGAAGCTGGTTGCCAAGTTGTACGTGTTGCATGTCCTGATGAGCGTGCGGCAAATGCAATTGCTGAAATAAAAAAGAGAATTAATATACCACTAGTAGTTGATATTCATTTTGATTATAAACTTGCTCTAAAAGCTATTGAAGGCGGAGCGGATAAAATAAGAATTAACCCAGGAAATATCGGTAGAAAAGAAAAAGTTGAAGCTGTCGTAAAAGCTGCAAAAGAACGTAACATACCGATAAGAATTGGTGTAAATGCTGGTTCTCTTGAAAAACGTATTTTAGAGAAATATGGATACCCTACTGCAGATGGTATGGTAGAAAGCGCTCTTCATCATATTAAAATTTTAGAGGATTTAGATTTTCATGACATCATTGTATCGATGAAGGCTTCAGATGTAAATCTTGCTATTGAGGCTTACGATAAAGCTGCAAGAGCATTCGATTATCCATTGCACTTAGGAATTACAGAATCGGGGACATTATTTGCCGGGACGGTAAAAAGTGCTGCTGGCTTAGGTGCCATCTTAAGTAAAGGAATTGGGAACACAGTACGCGTATCGCTAAGTGCTGATCCTGTAGAAGAAGTAAAAGTTGCTCGAGAGTTGTTAAAATCCTTTGGATTAGCAGCGAATGCTGCTACTTTAATTTCTTGTCCAACATGTGGTCGTATCGAAATTGACCTCATTAGCATTGCAAATGAAGTGGAAGAATATATCGCAAAAATTAAGGCCCCAATCAAAGTTGCTGTATTAGGATGTGCTGTTAACGGACCCGGAGAAGCTCGTGAAGCGGATATTGGGATCGCTGGGGCCCGTGGTGAAGGTCTACTCTTCCGTAAAGGGAAAATTGTGCGCAAAGTACCTGAAGAAACTATGGTAGAGGAATTAAAAAAGGAAATTGATAAAATTGCTGAAGAGCACTATGCAAAACAAGAGGCTGAGAAATCGAAAGCATAACATTTTAAAGGAATCGGTAACCCACCGATTCCTTTTTTATTACTCATCCTCAGGAAGAATAACCGCTCCAATATTGGCATTGTTTGATAAAGAAGTATCGATATCGTCTTCAAACGGTTTATCACCATAAAAACGCTCTTGAATCGCCATATTGGCATTATACGCATCACTTTCTAACTCAGTTGATTTTACTCCATTATGAATAGATGCCTTAACCGTATGAATTGCTTCTTTCTCTCCCAAATTAAATCCCTCCTGATCCGATTTACATAACGAGGGATTGACCTATAGGTCAATCCCTCTTTCAGTTAGTTTTCTTTTCCTAGAAGAACGGCATAACAAAGATGCCTAAAATAATCGATAAGGCACCGATACCAATTGCCCATGCACCGGTTCCAGTAGCACCTCGTCTACGTGCAATAAAGCCGACAATAATACCTGCTGCTCCTAATATGACAGGTAAAATGAACAATGAGATAATGGATAGGGCAAGGGCAAGAAAGCCCATTCCTCTTCCTTCTCCTACAGCTTCCCCTCGGTCTGCTTCTGTGTTAACAGTAGCGTTTGTACGACCCATATTGATTGGGGCTGCAATCTCAGCAGCTGATTCGGTTTCATAATTCTCAAGTTCTCGATCTAGCGGCGTAATCCCCTTATAATCAGGATTGTCAAAACGATCTCGTTCATTGAACTTATTTTCGTCTGCCATTTAGATCCCATCCTTTCTGAATTAAAGGAGCATTAATATTATGAGCAAAGAGTGAAAAACTATAACTGTAAAACTTTTCTGTTCGTTTAAAAATTCATTATGTTACACTTATTAGTAGGAATCAACGAAGGAGAGAACATGATGTTACGACTAGGAATAGACATTGATGGAACAGTTACAGATCCAAGAACATTTGTCCCGTATTTAAATAAATCATTTAATAAATCTTTAACGTACGAAGATTTAAATCAATATGACTTAACAAAAGTCCTCAATATTACGGAGGAAGAATTTTGGGTTTGGATGGATAAATTTGAACCCATCATTTACAAAGAAGCTCCACTAGCCCTTCATGCTAAAAATGTCTTAAATGAATGGAAGCATCAGCATCAATTATTATTTATCAGTGCAAGGAGAAAGCATTTGTTGGATATCACGCACAACTGGTTTAAAGATCAAGACATTTCTTACCACCATATTGAACTGGTAGGAAGTCATGATAAGCTTGAAGCTGTAAAGAATAATAAGATCTCCATCTTTTTTGAGGACAAGCATGATAATGCCTGTATGATTAGTGAGGAACATCAAATTCCTGTTATTTTGTTTAATACGCCTTACAATCAAGAGCCGATTCCTAGTGGAGTCATTCGGGTGAATGATTGGCTTGAAGCAAAGAATTGGGTAAATCAATGGTATGATGTAAAGGTTTTATAAAGACAAAAGCGCAAGAGACTCGTTCAGCCCCGACCAGCATAAGACGATTTAGAATAGAAGTCGTTTTTTGGCCCTTTATTCTAAATTGGCTTATGACCTCGAGGGGCTAGGTATCTGACTTTTTAGCCAAAAAGTCAGACTGCTGGAGCTGGATGTCGAAGCGTTATCCACAATTAAAGCTGCTTTTCATTTCCTAAACAAAGACAAAAGCTCTGACACATGTCAGAGCTTTTTTAATGACATTGAGGACATTTACCATACACTTCAAATTTATGTCCACTTATTTCATAATCATTTAAATCGTCCAAATTTCCCATCGGACAACCTGGCAGTTCCTTTGTTTTTCCACACTTTAAGCAAATAAAATGATGGTGATGATGTTTACTATCACATGTAAAACGGAAATGTTTTTCCCCGGACAATTCAGTCATTTCAAAAATACCAAGTTCAGCAAATAAAGATAAATTTCTATAGATTGTATCGAAGCTTAATCCAGGATAATTGTCTTTCAAAGATTCCAAAACATCTTTTGCCGTTAAATACTTATCATAATCTGCAAAAAGTTGAAGCATTTCCTCACGCTTACTTGTATATTTGTATCCTTTGTCTTTCAATAAGTCGAGAGCTTCTTGAACGTTCATGAAACTACTTTCCCCTTTGTCAATTTAGTCCATAAGATTGTCAATATTAAAATAAGCACTGACAAAATAACAATAGTCCCACCTGGTGCTAAGTCTAAATAATAGGCTAGGAATAATCCAATAATAACAGATAATTCGCCAAATAGTACAGAAAAGAAGATTGTTTGCTTAAATCCTTTTGCAATTCGAATACTTGCTGCAACCGGAAGTGTCATAAGTGAGGATACTAATAAGATCCCTACAATCCTCATGGACCCACCAATTACAAGAGCAAGCATGAAAATAAAAATAAAATGAATGGACTTTGCTTGAATACCAGATGCATTAGCATGCTCCTCGTCAAACGATAATAAAAAAAGCTCTTTATAGAGTATAAAAACAATGCTAATGACTAAAATAGTAATTCCTAGGATAACAAGCATATCGGTTCTACTAACAGCACTTATGCTTCCAAATAAATAACTAAATAAATCCGTATTGAATCCATCTGCTAATGAAATAAAGATCACACTGATTCCAACACCTGCTGATAATATAATTGGAATAGCCAACTCTTGATAATGTTTATAGACTGTTCTTAGCTTCTCAATAAAAAGTGAGCCTATAACAGAAAAGCTCATGCCAAGATAAATAGGATTCAGACCGGCAAAAGCTGAAACTTTCTTTTCAAGCAGTAAGCTTGCTGCAATTCCTGCCAAAGTAACATGACTTAATGCATCCGCTATAAGAGACATTCTTCTTACAACAACGAAAACACCTAATAAAGGCGCAATTAAGCCAATAAGCATTCCTGATATAAATGCATTTTGTAAAAATTCATATTCAAAAAGACTACTTAACATCTTGTATATCCTCCATTAATGGGAGTGATCATGTGATAACACATGTAGAGAGTGTCCATAAAAGTCAGACATCTCATCGTCCTTTAATAATTCAAATTCCTTTGAGTTTCCATGAAAATGCAGATGCTTATTAATACAAGCAACATGGGACACTTTATCTGATATTGTTCCAATATCATGGGTTACTAATATTAGGGTAATGCCTAAATCCTTATTTAAGGTAAGAAGCATATCATAGAAATTTTGAACTGTCTTCGCATCAACCCCTACAGTTGGCTCATCTAAAATTAATAATTTAGGATCACTAACAATTGCTCTTGCAATAAAAGCTCTTTGTTGTTGCCCTCCTGACAGCTCTCCGATGTTCCTTTTTGTAAATTCAGTTAATCCAACAGCATCAATCGCTTCATACACACGCTTTCGATCTTGTTGATTCATAAATTTAAACAATCCGAGTCTTGAAGTTAATCCACTAGAAACGACCTCAAAAACTGAGGCAGGAAATCCTGTGTTAAAGCTATTTGCTTTTTGCGAAACAAACCCGATTTCATGCCAATTTTTAAACTTTTGGATAGTTTGACCAAAGAGCTTAATCTCACCTTGTTGGGGTTTCAATAAGCCCAATAGACATTTTAATAATGTTGTTTTACCAGATCCATTTGGACCAACAAGACCAAGAAAGCTTCCTTGTTCAATCGTTAAATTTATATTTTCAAGAACTTTTTGTCGTTCATACGTATAATCTACATGTTTTATTTCTACTATAGGTTGATTCATCTTTCTTCATCCTTTACGATTTAAGAATCGTTCCGATTTAATAAAAATACATATAAAAGGTATTCTTATTTATAACATGAAAATTGTACAGGAATCTTACTTAAAAGTAAAGGATAATCACTTGTAAAAAAACAGCACATTTTAGATCAAATCTCCATACATTGTTTGAGAGGAGGTTTGAAAATGATCTTATTTCAAAAAATTATTAATCAAAAGTTAAACAACATTTCAGTTGAGGAACTTATGCAATATGCCAAACAATTTAATATTTCAATAGGTCGAGCCCAAGCAGCCGAAGTCGTAAAAGCAATGAATGGAAAAAATATCAACATCTTTAATGTGAATGAAAGAAAAAAGCTGTTATCGCAAATTGCATCCATTACCTCTCCACAAACAGCACAGCAGGTTAATCAACTATTTCAGAAATTCACTAATTGACCATATACTTAGAAACATAGAAAGCAATCAAGTTATTTCAAGGAACAGTACATATTTGTTACTGTTCCTTTTTATTTACCATAAAAAAGAGAGCAGCTGATTGCAGCTCCCTCCCTAATTGTTACTGATTTGCTATTTTATCTAGTAGTCCCTCATCAAATGTTTTTTCTTTTAACATATTGATTTCAAATTGATAAGGAGGCTTCTTGTACTTTTTATCTTCCCCAACGAAAGGAGTTTCTAATATTTTTGGAACATCCATTAAAGATGGATGATGAACAATATGACTAAGTGCTTCAAAGCCAATATGTCCAAACCCAATGTTTTCGTGACGGTCCTTCCTAGCTCCCATTGGATTTTTACTATCATTAATATGAAGAACCTTGATCCGATCAAGTCCAATAATGGAGTCAAACTCTTTTAACACACCATCGAAATCATGAACAATATCGTAACCAGCGTCATGCGTATGACATGTGTCAAAGCAAACAGATAAATGTTGATTATGTGTAACACCATCAATAATTTTCGCTAACTCATCAAATGAACGTCCACATTCAGAACCTTTACCTGCCATTGTTTCAAGTGCAATTTGAACTTCTTGGTTTTGTTCAAGAACTTCATTCAAGCCCTCGATAATTTTTCTAATCCCTTCATCTGCTCCAGCACCTACATGTGCACCAGGGTGAAGAACAATTTGCTTTGCGCCAATTGCTTGAGTTCTTTCAATTTCAGAGCGTAAGAAATCAACACCTAATTGAAAGGTTGCCGGATTTGTTGAGTTACCAATATTAATAATGTAAGGGGCATGTACAATAATTTCATCGATTCCATGCTCCTTCATATGTTCTTTACCGGCTTCTATATTCAAATCTTCTATTTTTTTACGTCTTGTATTCTGAGGGGCACCAGTGTATACCATAAATGTATTGGCACCGTATGATACAGCTTCTTCACTAGATGTAAGAAGCATTTTTTTCCCGCTCATTGACACATGTGAACCAATTTTCAGCATTTACTCTCTCTCCCTATTTTTGTTTTTTGTTTAACCTTCTTTTTCTCTTTTTAATTTGTTCCATTTCTCGGCCCATCTTCTTTTTATAGCCTGGTTTTACCTTTTTAGGTTTTTGAACAATGCTTTTGGCTAAAGCATCTACCTCGTCTGTTACTCTTTTTCGATTTTGACGGCGTTTTCTGTCATCAATTTCGCGCCATTCTCCACCAACAAAATCTTTATTAATAAATTCAATTCCTTGCTTCTCAAGCTTATTTAACGCATCTTCATCAGAAGTCTCGTATAAAGTGACAGCAACTCCCGAACTACCTGCACGAGCTGTTCTTCCAACACGATGAATATAGAATTCTAAATCATTAGTAGGAATTTCATAGTTTAAAACATGACTTATTCCTTTAATATCAATTCCACGTGCTGCTAAGTCAGTTGCAACAACATATTGAAATTCAAGATCATTAATCTGCTTCATCATTTTCTTCCGGTCTCGCGGAGATAAATCACCATGAATTCTTCCGACCTTTAAACCTTTTTCAATGAGTGCATCTGCCAACTCATCCGCATTTCTTTTTGTGTTTGTAAAAACAATGGCTAAAAAAGGATTAAAATCCTTAAGCATGTCATGAACAAGCTTTATCTTATCGCGATGCCTAACTGGAACAAGAATATGTTCGATCTTTGCTGCAGTCGCTTGTTTAGGAGCTACATGTGTAAATTTAGGATTTGCCAAATACTTTTTCAAAAATGGTTTCAGCTTTTCTGGGATTGTCGCGGAAAAAACTAAGATTTGTAATTTATCAGGCATTTGCCCTGCTATCATATCCACATCTTTTATAAACCCCATATCCAGGATCATATCTGCTTCATCAACGACAAATGAGCGAACCCGATTAATGATTAGTGCATTTTCTTTTACAAGATCATTTATACGACCAGGTGTACCTACAACAATTTGTGGTTGGCTTTTTAGTTTTTCAATCGTTCTTTGTTTATCTGTACCACCAATAAAAAGCTTGGCAGATATATCATTTGGTGAAAAAGAAATAAGTTTTCCAACTTCATTGTAAATTTGTGAAGCTAGTTCTCTCGTCGGAGCTGTTATCACAACTTGTACCTCTGGTCGATCTGGTTCAACTTGATTGATTAAAGGTAATAAGTAGGCATGCGTTTTACCTGTACCTGTTTGTGATTGTCCAATTGCACTTTCACCTCTTAAAATAGAGGGAATTAATCGCTCCTGTATCTCAGTTGGCTCAAAGAATTTTAATTCTTTTGTTATCGCTTCTATAATAAAAGGCTTTAATGAAAAACGCTCAAATTTTGTTTGTTCCATCCGTATCTCTCCTTTTTGATAAAGTTCTTATTTTATACATAAATCGACACTTTATCAGTCCATCATTAGATTATACCTTATTGAATAAAAAACTCAAATTATGTGAATCAATTTTATAATGTATCATTTGTTACCAAAAAACGTATGAATTTCACATTTATTAATGTTTTTATCCGTGTATTGATTATTAACATGTTCAAGGTGAAGAAAAATGTTCGTTTTTTGATTTAAGAGTCATAATTATGAAAATAACTCATGTAAAACATTTTTTCATTTTTTTATGTAACAGAAACCAATTGACCTTTAAATGCATAGTCTAAAACAGGGTAACGAACTTTGAAAGGAGGAATTTTTATGTTTCAGCAAAGACCGATGCCTCCTATGAATTCCAGAGGTTACTTCCCGCAACAAGGGCAAATTCCGATGGGACGACAAGCAAATCCAGGCTCATTCATGGGCAGAGGACAATTAGGATCGCAAATGGCTGCTAGAGGTGCTGGTGGTGGCGGTGGATTAAAAGGTATACTTTCGAAAATATTGCCAGGCTCACAAGGTGCAGCTGGAGGAGGGATAAACCCCCAAAGCTTTATTGGTGGTGCAAATGCCGCTTCAAACGCAACCAGAGCCACTGGGTCTCTTCAAGGACTGATGAATCCTTCAAACATTTCAGGAATGCTTGGAAATGTGCAACGTGTGTTAGGAATGGCACAGCAAGTAACACCAATGGTCCAACAATACGGTCCATTAGTAAAGAATCTTCCGGCCATGGTAAAGATTTATCGTGAGCTAAACAGCAGTGATGATAATGGGTCAAATGACTCCACAAATGAAACAACGCAAGCAGCCACTGTTACAGAACAGTCTAATCAGTCAACAAAGCAAAACGTTGGTAAAAAAACAACTAAAAAAGAGTCTCCAAGTAAATCTGAAGAAGTTATGCAATCTACTGAAACCAAAAGGCGTAAACCAACGCCAAGAAGCTCTCAGCCAAAAATGTATATCTAATATTCCTCTTTGTATTCTTTCCTGAATTTCGTTATAATATTAAGAGATTGTGAGAAATAAGAGCCGTTTAGCGGCTTTTTTTTCAGTAGAAGCAGGGACAAAGGGTCGATCATTTGTCAGCTCTCTATTTGATCTCTTAAGGAGGCAATATAATGGATATAATTAAAATCGCTCCGCGCGGTTATTGTTATGGTGTTGTTGATGCAATGGTTATTGCAAAAAACGCAGCATTAGATAAATCTTTACCTAGACCTATCTACATTTTAGGGATGATTGTCCATAATAAACATGTAACAGATGCCTTTGAAGAGGATGGCATTATTACTTTAGATGGGGAAAACCGCTTAGAAATCTTAGAAAAGGTTGATAAAGGAACGGTTGTATTTACTGCCCATGGAGTATCACCTGAAGTAAGAAAGCTTGCTAAGGAAAAAGGACTTGTTACAATTGATGCCACATGTCCGGATGTTTCTAGAACACATGACCTTATTCGTGAAAAAGAAGCAGAAGGGTACAACGTAATTTATATCGGCAAAAAAGGGCACCCTGAGCCAGAAGGTGCTGTTGGGGTGGCACCTGAAATTGTGCATCTTGTCGAATCAGTTGAAGATGTGGAACAACTCTCACTTGAAAATGAAAAATTAGTTGTTACGAATCAAACAACAATGAGTCAATGGGATGTTGCCGACATTATGGAAAAAGTAAAAGAAAAATTTCCGCATGTTGAAATTCATCGCGAAATTTGCTTAGCTACTCAAGTCCGTCAAGAAGCTGTTGCTGAACAAGCAAAAGAAGCAGATTTAACAATTGTTGTAGGTGACCCGAAAAGTAATAATTCAAATCGATTAGCACAAGTATCTGAGCAAATTGCCGGCACAAGAGCATATCGAATCTCAGATATAAGTGAGCTTAAACTAGAGTGGTTAAAAGATGTGAAAACTGTTGCAATAACTGCAGGAGCATCCACTCCAACACCTATTACGAAGAAGGTTATTCAGTTTCTAGAACAATATAATCCGGAGGACGAATCAACATGGAGTTTGGATCATAAAGTTCCATTATCTAAGATCCTTCCAAAAGTAAAGGTGAAAAATTCTTAATTTAAGAAACAAAATCCCATTCAAAAATGAATGGGATTTTTCTTATTCTATACAAATTTAAATGGATTTGTATCGACCTGTGATCCAAAGACCTTCACATCAAACTTTTCGTTCAAGCATAATTCTCCTAATTTTTTAGAAACTCCATTAATCATCACTTTTTCCACATGATGACCAGGATCTATAACATTTAAATCCATCATCATAGCATCATGTGCAACATGGAAGTAAAGATCTCCAGTAACATAAACATCTGCACCTTTAAATTTTGCCTGTTGGATATATTTATTGCCATCGCCACCCAAAACGGCTACCTTTTTAATTTTCGCATCTGGTTTTCCAACCATTCTTACACATTCAACATGCAAAGAGGTTTTAACATGTTCAGCAAACTCCTGAAGAGTTAGTTCTTTGTTTAATTTCCCAATTCGCCCTAGGCCCAGAACTTCACCCTTTTGTTCTACTGGATATATATCATAAGCTACCTCCTCATAAGGATGTGATTTCAACATAGCTTGAATGACCTTTTTTTGAATTGATTGCGGGAAAATTGTTTCAATTCTGTGTTCGTCTACATACTCAAGTTTTCCCTTTTCACCTA